>DATDEH010000006.1 GCA_036523395.1 Candidatus Limnocylindria bacterium
CGCGACTGCCGTCGCGGGCGGCGCAGCCGGTGCTACCGCTGCGGTCCTCAGCCCGCCGAAAGAGCGTGGGAGCTTCCCGTGGCGCCGGGCGATCGTGCCCGCGGTCCTCGTGCTCGTCCTCGCCATCCTCGCGCTGCGCGGAGGCACCGAACGAAACGCCGCCGCCGATCGCACCAACGCGCCGCAGCGGACGCTGCAGCAGACCGTGGCCCCAACTGTTGCGCCGACGATCGCACCAACCGTCGCGCCCACGATCGCTCCCACCATCGCTCCCACCGTAGCGCCGACCGTAGCGCCGACCGTAGCGCCGACCGTCGCGCCGACGCCACCTGCGACAGCGACCGAGACCGAGCCCAATAACGCACCGGCGACCGCCAATCTCATCACGGTCGGCACGCATGCCGGAACGATCGCGCCGGTGGATGACGTCGACTTCTTCCGCATCACGGTCCCCGACAACACGACGGTGGCGCTGACGCTCCGCGCCGACACGCTACCCGGCGGTGCGATCGCGCTCTTCAACGCTGCCGGCGTGGAGGTCGCCCCTGAGGTCAACACCGGAGCCGACCGCGTCGCGCGCGTGGATTACGTCGTTCGCGATCCGGGCGCGTACTTCATCCGCGTGCGCGCGGCGCGCGGCGCCGGTACGACCGGGACGTACACGCTGAACTACACCGCGTCACGCTGAGAACCGCGAGCTAGTGCCGAGCGGTGACCTCGGCGTGCTGCGCCTCGGCGTTGCGGATGCGGCGGGTCAGGATCGGGAGTAACGCCAGCGCGATCTGCGGGTGGCTTTCGAGGATGCCGCGGAAGTGCCAGCGCTGGATGCCGAGCGCCGTCGTCGGCTCGACCGCCCGCGCGCTCGCTGAGCGCGGGAACTCATCGAGGAGCGCCATCTCGCCGAATACCTCTCCCGGACCGAGCGTCGCGAGCTTGACCTCTTTGCCGCCCTTGTCCTGGACGATGTCGACCTTCCCGGATCGGATGATGAACGCTCCGACGCCGGTGTCCCCCTGACGCACGATCTCCTGCCCCGGCTGGTAGCGCTGCTCGACGGCCGCGTTCGCGATCGCGTCGAGCGACTTCTGGTCGAGGTCCTCGAACCAGGAGACTTTCTTGAGGAATTCGGTGCTGACCGGCATGACGGCGGGATGGTAATGGTCCGCGAGATACTTCGCACCTGTGTCATTCCGGATCGAGACCGCGCGCGACATCGGCGCCTGCACCGCGACTGTGCCGATCCAGGAAGAGGTGTGGAGCGGAGACGTCGTCGTTCCGCCGCAGCTCCTCCTGGCGACCTGTCACAACGGCGGCTTCGTCGCGCTCGGGTACGCCGACGGTGACGAGCGCCCGGCCGGCTTCGTCTTCGGCTTCCTCGGCATCTACGATTACCACTTCCGTCACCACTCGCACATGCTCGCGGTGCGCGAGGCGTACCGCGGAAGCGGACTCGCGAAGGCACTCAAGGAAGCGCAACGCGATCACTGTCTCGATCAGGGCATCGAGGTCATCGCGTGGACCATGGACCCACTCGAGGCGCGCAACGCGACCTTCAACTTCGCGAAGCTCGGAGCATTCACGCGCGAGTACCACCGCGACTTCTACGGTCCGATGCCCGACAAGCTGAACGCGGGGCTGCCATCCGATCGCATCTACGTCGAGTGGCCAATCGGCCACGACCGCACGTACAAGCGGCTGAAGGGCGAAGATCGTCCGCCGTCGCTCGAGGACGCTGAGCGCGAAGGCATCAAGTACACGCTGCGTGCGGACGGCGAACGCCCGGGGATGGTCGCGCCGGCCGGCGACGAGACGCATCTGCTGATGGAGATACCCGCCCGCTTCCAGGAGCTCAAAGCGCGCGACGGGAAGCTGGCGCTCGCGTGGCGCCTCGCCGTGCGCGAAGCGGTCGAGGCTGCGTTCGCGCGCGGCTACGCCGCGGTCGAGTTCCTGCGCGGGCAGGACGGTCGGGGCGCGTATCTTCTCGTGCCGCAGCCAAGACGCGATGCGGAGGTCGTTGACACCGATGAGTGAGCCATGCGTATAGAGCGCGTCGAGCTGTTCGTCCTGCGCCTTCCGCTGAAGCGTGCGTACGAAACGAGCGGCTCGCGGGAGACGCACCAGACCCGCGTCATCGCGCGCGTCGAATCGGAGGGCGCGGTCGGTTGGGGCGAGAGCGTCGCGCCGGAGCTGCCGTGGTACTCGGGCGAGACGCCCAAGACCGTTTGGTACGCGCTCGACGAGATCATCATCCCGGCGCTACTCGCGGCTGACCTGCACCAGCCCGAGGACACCGAACGCGTCCTGGCATGGATCCGCGAGCACCGCATGGCAAAGGCGACGCTCGAGATGGCGATCTGGGACCTCTTCGCCAAGCGCGACGGCCGGTCGCTGTCGAAGCTGCTCGGCGGCACGCGGGACCGCATCCTGTGTGGCGTCGCGATCGGCATCCAGCCGTCGATCGACGATCTGCTGGAGACGATCAAGCGCGAGCTCACCGCGGGCTATCAGCGAGTGAAGGTGAAGATCAAACCGGGCTGGGACGGCTCCGTCGCGGAGGCGATACGGGGCGAGTTCCCGGATCTACCGTTCATGCTCGACGCGAACTCCGCGTATACGCTCGCCGACGCGCCGCTCTTCAAGCGCATCGATGCGTACAGCCCGACGATGATCGAGCAGCCGCTCGCGCACGACGACATCGTCGACCACGCCGCGCTGCAGCGCGAGATCAAAACCCCGATCTGCCTTGACGAGTCCATCCATACCGGCGACGACGCGCGCAAGGCGATCGAGCTCGGAGCCACGCGGGTCATCAACATCAAGGCCGGCCGGGTCGGCGGTCTGACGTCGGCGCGGCGCATCCACGACGTGTGCCGTGAGGCTCGCATTCCGGTGTGGTGCGGCGGCATGCTCGAGATGGGTATCGGCCGCGCGCACAACGTCCATCTCGCTTCGCTGCCGAACTTCAGCCTCCCCGGCGACGTGTCGGCCTCCGAGCGTTACTTCGCGACGGAGATCATCGGCGAGCCGTTCACCGTTCGGGCCGACGGAACGATGGGCGTTCCGACCGGTCCCGGGATCGGCGTCACGGTGCTCGAGAAGCTCATCCGCAAGATCGCCGTGGAGACCAAGCAGTACCGGCCGGCACGAAAGGCGAAGGCGAAGCCGCGCTCGCCGAGGGCTAGCGCGGTGAAGCGGGCTGATCGGCCTTCTGGGGTGCGGCGTCCTCGGTCGGCCACACCACGATCTCGTCGATGACCGTGCCGAAGGCGTCAACCAACCGCGCGTAATCGCCACGCGTCCACATGAGACGCGCTGCGCCGACCGGACCGGCCACATACACGTGCTTGCGACCTGAAGCGAGATCGTCGGCGAGCGGATGCGTGGCCGCGCGCACGCGCGATCCGGAGTGGATGCGGTAGATCTCGCCGGCGCGCACGAACGACGGCGATCCCCACGTGTACACCCACTCCCACTCCACCGGCTTTGAGACGGTCTCGCGCCAGAGTGCGCGCAGGTGCTGCAGCCGCCAGTTCGCAAGATCGCTGTCGAGGGTCACCTGGACCTCGATCCATTCCGCGTTCGCGTCCTCCACCGCCGTCGCCGCAGACGCGGGGCGGATGCTGAGGATACGTGCCTTGGCTGCCTCGACGGGACGGAAATCGGCCACGCGTGGACAATACCCGACTGAGTTGGGAGGGAACGCGATGAGCGAGCACAACCGCGCCCTGTTGGCGGAGGCCGCCGGCTCGTTCTGGTTCTTCTTCATCGGAGCAGGCGCCATCATCGCCGACGCGAACGGGAGCGGCGGCGGTCTCGGCGCGATCGCGTTCGCGCACGGCATCACGCTCGCCCTGGCCGTATCCGCGTTCGGCGCGATCTCGGGCGGGCACTTCAATCCCGCGGTGACGTTCGCCCTCGCGATCGCGGGCCGGCACCCATGGTCACGCGTGCCCACCTATTGGATCGCGCAGCTCGCTGGAGGCCTGCTTGCGGGCTTCGCGCTCCGCAGCGTTTTCGACTTCGCCCTCGCGGCGATCGACAAGACGCACCTCGGGACGCCGGCGCTCGCGAACGGCGTGAGCGTCCCGGTCGGCATCGGCGTCGAAGCGCTGCTCACCATCTTCCTGGTATGGGCTGTCTACGGCACCGCGGTCTCCCCGTTCGCGCCGCGCATCGCGGGCTTCGGGATCGGGCTCACCGTGGCGACCGACATCCTGATGGGCGGACCGCTCACCGGCGCGGCGATGAATCCCGCGCGCCATGTCGCGACCGCGATCCCCGCCGCGTTCTTCGACAACTGGTACGTCTACTGGATCGGTCCGCTGCTTGGCGCCGCGATCGGCGGCCTATCGATCCGCTACCTCTTCGCGCCCGCGAGCCCGCCTAAGCCCTAGCTTCGTTCGCGACCAGCGCGAATTCCATGCGCGACTCGACTAGCTACAGGCACCGTCACAGACACGCACGACCCCCGTCATCTGCGGATGGACGCCGCAGTGATATGCGTACACGCCCACCTTATCGAATGTGACGGTCGCGCTCTTGCCGCTGTCGAGCCCGACATCGAATGGCCTGCCCTCGTCGCTCGAGGTCACGGTATGGAACTCCTTGCCCATGTTCACGAACGTGACCGTCGTGCCAGCGGACACGCGGAGCTCATGCGGCGCGTACGTCCACGCGTCCTCTCTGCCCACCGGCTCGATCACCTGGACCTCGTTGGGCCGCACCGGTCGCGCGGCGGTCGCGCCGCTGCACGCGGCCAGCACGAGCAGGAGAACGCACGCCGCGGCGCGGAAGGTCCAACGGAGGGTCACGACGATCGTACGTGCGTCGTGACCCTGCGGATGTGTCCTAGAGCAGGTCGGCCAGGCTGATGAGAGCCGTCGCGTCCGCGTCGCTGATCGCCTTCCCGCGCTGAGCCTCGACCTCGTTGCGATACGCGCTCAGCTGATTCGCCCGGGCGGTGGTGTTCCCGCGAGCGCCCGAGGCTGCGGCGGCATCGAGCTTGGCGCAGAGCGACTTCGCGATGGGTGAACGTCGTCGGTCCGCCGCCAACGGTCGCTGTGTGCGCGCCGCTCGCCGGACAGCTGATCGTGAACCACGTACCGGTGACGGTGGCTGGCTCGCTGAATGTGATGCCGATGTTCGTGTTGAGCGGGACGTTCGGCCCGGAGGGGGTCGTCGACGCGACGCTGATCGGATAGTCGGCAGTCGCTCGTGGGGCCGCGAGGCCGAAGTGAAGTCATCCAGATTGCTGTCGGTGTCCTGCGCGCCGCTCGCCTTGCGTTGCGCTGAGTTTGCGTTGTTCAACGTTGGCGTTGGCCCGAGGCCTTCGAAGCAGTTCGCCACGGTGCCATAACCGACGAAATCAGCGACGGCGGCGCCAGAGGACACGTCCCGGACAACTGCGTACTCAGGTTCGAGGGCCACCTTTCCAGCCGTGGCGCTCATCGGAATCGTTCCTGCCGCGTGCGGCGTGGGAAGGTTCGCAGAGCCTCCGGCGCCCTGCGCCTCCTGAACGAGGTAGTAGCGGCCGGGACGGATCCAGCCCGTCAGCGTCGTGATCTGCCACGTGCTGCCTGCGCTCGACGCGTTCTGGACAGACCAGCCAGTCACGTTCACGGCGAGTGAGCCGCGGTTGAAGAGCTCGATGAAATCGTTCCTGTAGGTCGCGGCCGGGGCGCCTGTGTTTCCACCGCCGCCGTAGACCTGGCTGATCACGATGTCGGCTGAGATTCCGGCGGCGCGATCCGAACCCAACGGGAACAGCCCGAGCATCGCGCAAGCGACCGCGGCGATGCGAAGACGACCCATCCCAACCCCAAAGGCGACGTGAGCTCACGTCAGCCAGACCCAACGGAAGCAGCGGTCAGACTAACGCAGGCATGGAACAGTCCGCGACGACGAGTCTCTGGCTCGACGGGGTTTCGCGCTCCTATCCACCGCTCGATGCCGATGTAACGGTGGATGTCGCGATCGTGGGCGCGGGCATCGCAGGCGTCGCGACCGCGTACTTCCTCGCTTCGACCGGCGCGAAGGTGGTCGTCCTCGAAGCGCGCGGTGTGGCCGAGGCGGCGAGCGGGCGCAACGCCGGATTCCTCCTCGCAGGCGTTGCCGAAAACTTCGTCGCCGCCTCACGCCGTTACGGCGAGGGCAACGCGCTGAGGATCTGGCGCTTCACGAAGCGCACCCAAGCGCTGGTGCGCTCATTGGTCGCCGAGCACGGCATCAACTGCCGGCTGAGCTGGAACGGGTCGGACCAGATCGCGGGAGACGACGATGAGTGGCGCGAGATACAAGAGAGCGCGCGCCGACTTGCCTCCGAGGGGGTCGCCGTGGCCGTCGATCCAACCGAACGTCGCGCAACATACGCCGAGGACGGAGAGTTCCACCCGGTCCGATGGGTCCGCGGGCTGGCCGCGGCCTCGGTGACGAACGGCGCGAAGATCCACGAGTCCACGCGCGTGAGCGCGATCCGGCAGGGTCAGGCGCTCACTTCGGGCGGGACCGTCCGCGCCGGCGCGATCGTGCTTTGTACGAACGCGTATACCGCGCACCTCGCGAGCTCGCGGGTGCGGCCGGTCAGGGGACAGATGCTCGCGACCGCGCCCACGACGCCGTTCTTCGCCCGCCCGGCATACGCGAACCGTGGCTACCGGTATTGGCGCCAGCGAGCGGACGGGCGGGTACTCGTAGGCGGGTGGCGCGACACCGCCGCTCAGGAAGAGGTCGGCGAGGAGGAACGCACGACGGGCGCGATCCAGCGGCAGCTCGAGACCTTCTTACGCGAGCACGGCATCACCGCGGAGGTCACGCATCGCTGGGCCGGGACCATGGGCTTCTCGCACGACGCGCTCCCCTACATCGGCGCCGTCGCGCCGGGCGTGTTCGTGTGTGGCGGCTTCACCGGGCACGGAATGGCGTTCGGGCCCGCATCCGCCGAGCTCGTCGCGACACTCGTGCGTGGCGCCACACATCCAGACGCCGATCTCTTCGATCCATCGCGCTGATCCTTCGCATACACACGGACCGCGTGATGTCTGTGACGGTCCGTAGTTATCCAATGAGAGGCCGAGCGCACTCGGCGCAACGCAACAGGAGGGAAACCTGCACGCTTCGGCCCTCCCGTCGTTCGGCGACATCGGCGGGCTGCTCGCCTACGTCTTCGGCAATCCCTACCTCTTCATCAGCTCGACGACGGCGATGACCAGCGGTCTGCTCCTCGGCGCCGCGCTTGTCAGCGTCCTCCCTCGGCGCGCATACACGCTCCGTCGCGTCGCGCCGACCCTGGCCGTGATCCTCGCCTACTTCGGTCTCGGGAGCATCGTCCTCTCGACGGAGATCCTCCTGCGCTTCCACGACACGATCCCGAACGAGACCGAGGTCCAGTTCGTCAGCGGGCTGGGCCATCTCGTCGAAGCCGCTCTCGGGATCGCGCTGCTCGGTTCGTATCTGCGCGGGCGCACGCGTGTGGAATGGCTCTGGGCACACACGCTCGCGCTCGGGTACTGGACCTTCCAGGTCGCGGTCCTGACGCCACCGTGGTTCGCGTTCCAGGGTCAGCGCGAGGTGGTGCTGCAGGTCGTGCTGCTGATGCTGATCATCGCGGCGGCGCTGAACGTCCTGCTGTGGAGGACCACCGCGCGGCGGTGAGCCCGCCGGGATTCGAACCCGGAACCAAGGGATTAAAAGTCCCCTGCTCTACCGTTGAGCTACGGGCCCAGCATTCCGGCCATTTTCTCATCAATGGCCTCTGCTGGGCGCTCCGTGCGCCACGTCGCCGCGGCGGCGGGCCGACCCATGAAATATCCCTGGCCTGTTGTGACTCCCAGCGAGATGAGCGTGGCGAGCTCGGCCTCGGTCTCGATCCCCTCGGCCACGACGGTGGTCCCGCTCTTGGCGGCGAATGAGACCAGCGCCGTTGCCATCGCCTGCCGCGCGACGTCCGTATCGATGTCCCGTACGAGGCTCAGGTCCAGCTTCACAAAATCCGGAGCCAGGCTGACGACGTGCCGGAGGCTCGCATATCCCGCACCGGCGTCATCGATCGCGAGGCGAACACCACGGCGGCGCCACCCTTCGATCGCGGTGCGCAGCGCCGGGTAGTCCTCCACGACGACGTGCTCCGTGATCTCGAAAACGACTCCGGTGAGGTCGCGATCAGCAAGTGTCCACGCCAACCGCTCGTGCGCCAGCGTCGTTGGGGACATGTTGATCGAGATGAATGCCGGACCGGCGAGGGAAGTCGCGGCCGAGAGCGCGCGCTCGATCGCCGCGATCTCCATGTCCACGCCGCGACCGAGCCGAGCGGCGTCGCTGAACCACGCATCGACAGGACGCGAGGGCTCGGCAGCGAAGCGCGCGAGCGCCTCATAACCAAGGCTCACCCGCGACGCGAGATCTACGATCGGCTGAAAGACGATCGACGGGTCCCCGAGTGCCAGTGCCGCGTCGAGGCGGGCGGCCATCGCGTGCTCGGCGCGATCTCGCGCTCGCCCACCCTCGAGGCGCCGACTGAGTATCGCCGCGAGGAGGCGCATGACGCGTGCGTCCTGCTCCTGCAGGCGGGGCTCCAGCGCGCTGCGAAAGCACGAGAAGGTCCCGTACAGCGCGCCGTCCGCCTCGTAGATCGGCACACCGATGTAGGCGCCGATGCGCAGCTCGCGGGTGACCGCCAGGGCCTGCGCGGCCGCGACCGCGGAGACATCCGGCATGAGCTCGGGCATCTCGCCGGCGACGATGCGGCGGCAGTACGTTTCCTCCAGCAGCGTCTCGCTTTGGTCGGCCATGGGCGGGTCGCCGATGCACTCGATGAAGCGGTTGATCCGGACCCCCTCGCGGAATTCGCCGATGAACGCGATGTCCATCTCAAGATGCTCGCGCGCGGCGCGAACGATCGCGCGCACCTCGCTCGCATCGGCGAGGAGCATCGAGGGAGAGGGATCGGGACGCGCGGTCACCAGGCTCACGTTCGTGTGCTGCTCCTCTAGGTCCCGTGGCTCTCCACCTTGAGCCGCGGGTAGGCAACCAATGCTGATACCGAGTCCAACCGGCGACATGACCGTTCGGTCATCCCGCGGTCGCGGATCGCGCTTGCTACACGCCTGCTACGCGCCTGCTACCAGGTGGGCCTCCGCGTCACTGCGGCGGCGACGTCGGCGCCGGGACGTTCGCACCGACGACCTTGCGCCGCGCGACGGCGATCGCGGCGGAGATGAAACCGGTGAGCAGCGCCATCGCGATCGTCTGTGGGGTCGCGACGTCCAGCTGAAGCGCAATGACCGCGGCGACCGCGCCGGCAATGCCGCCCTCGATGATGTCGCGGATCACCTGTCCGACTGCCACGACGCGAACTGCTTCATGCGCTGCGGAAGTTACGGCGCAACGCGTGGAGGGTCTTCGGACCGTTCACAGCAGTCAGCTCCGAATCCGCAAAGTCATACCGACCACGCGACGCCACGGCCGGCGACGTGCTTCCGTCGGTCGACGAGCACTGGCGCGGGCGCTCGCCAGTACGGATCGACGCCGAACCGCTGCGCTCGCCGGAGGGAACGGTGCGTGCGGTGGTGGCCTCGCTCACGGAGGTCGTGTCGGCGTCAGCCTGACCGGACGACCGAGCGAGCGCCGGCTGGGCAGTCGCTCGCGTCACGCGCAGCGCACCCGTAAAGTGACGGGCCATGGATGCGGTGAAGGTGCAACCGCCAAGCGACAAGCCCGCCTCGGGCGAGGGCATCTACGTCTACTGCATCATCGAATCGGCCGACCCGCGGGCTTTCGGAAAGATCGGGATCGGCGGCCGCGGCGACGAGGTCTACACCGTGCACCACCAGGACCTCGCGGCGGTCGTGAGTCGCAGTCCGCTCTTGGTGTACGACCCCACACGCGAGAACGCCCTCACTCACGAGCACGTGAACGAAGTCGTGATGATCGACAACAACTTCACGCCCGTCCCGATGAGCTTCGGGACGCTCTTCAAGACGGAAGATGACACGAGAGAGTTCCTGAAGGACACCTACAAGGAGCTTCGCGACGTCCTGGTCAAGATGAAGGACAAGCTGGAGTTCGGTCTCAAGGTGAACTGGGACCGCGAGTCGGTGCTCACCGAGGTCGAGCGTGACTACGAGGAGATCCGCCGACTCAAGGCACAGATCGAGACGAACCAGCAGTCGTCCACGTACTTCGCGCGGATGCAGCTGGGCCGTCTGGTCGAGCAGGCACTGGCCGAGAAGTCCGAGTCCTACGTCCGCGAGATCTACGAGGAGCTGGCGGAATCGGTCATCGCGTCGCGCTCGAACAAAGTGATCGGCGACCGCATGATCATGAACGGCGCGTTCCTGGTCGCGCGCGATCGGGCGGGCATGTTCGATAAGAAGGTGCAGGAGATCGGAAAGCGCTTCGAGGGCAAGCTGTCCTTCAAGTACACCGGACCGTGGCCGCCCTACAACTTCGTCACGATCCGTTTGAAGCTGGAGCGCGCCGCCGGGTCAGGCGCGTGATCCTCTTCAAGCTCCTCGCGCTGCCCGTGACGGCGCCGGCGGCCGGTATCCGCTACTGCCTCGAAAAGGTCCTCGAGGTCGCCGAGCACCAGATGTGGGACGAGGATCCGGTCCGCGAGCAGCTGATGATCGTGAACGAGGCCTACGAGGAGGGCCGGATGCCCGAGGCCGAGTTCGGCGAGCGTGAGGCCGAGCTGCTCGCGCGCTTGCGCGAGATCCGCGAGCACAAGAAAGCGGTCGCGCAGGCGCGGCTCTCCGCGATGCCAGACGACGGTGCGCGCCAGGTCGTCATCGAGCTCCCTGACGAGATCCGATGAGCCGGCTGCGGTACGTGTACGGCATCGCGCGGGCGAGCGACGCTTCGCGCGTCGCATCCGCGGGACTCACGGGCATCGATGAGAGCCCGGTCGGCTACGTCGTTGAGGGGCCACTGCTTGCCGCGACGAGCGACGTCGACGAGGCGGAGTACGGGGAGGCCGCGCTGAACGAGCACGTGCGCGATCTGGATTGGCTCGCGGCGCGCGCCGCGCAGCATCAGGCCGTGAACGGGCGCCTGCTCGAGCTCCTCGGTACGGTCTTGCCGCTGTCATTCGGCGCGATCTACCGGGACGACGACCGCGTGCGGCAGATGCTGCGCGAGGACGCGAAGGACCGGAGCGTCCAGCTCGCCTCGCTCGCGGGTCACGCTGAGTGGGTGGTGACGGTCTCGCGCGACGCGAACGCGCCCGCCGACGATGCGGACGTTCGCGCGCTCGATGCGCAGATCGCCGCGAGCCCGCCCGGCCGCGCGTTCTTGTTGGACAAGCAGCGCGGCACGACCCTGTCCCGCTCCACCCTGAAGCGCGACAGCGACGCGGCGAATACAGCGCTCGAGGCCCTCGAGGGGATCGCGGTGCGCACCTACCAGGAGTCCGTCGTGGCCGGCGGCTCCGACGCGGTGGCGCTGCGCGCATCGATCCTCGTCGCCCGCGAGCGTGAGCCGGCGCTGGCGAAGGCGATCGGCGAGCTCGAGAGTCAACTCGATGCCAGCGGGTATCGCGTGCGCGCGAGCGGGCCATGGCCCGCATACCGTTTCGGAGCGATGCCTTGACGCACGAGCCCGCGACGCTCGATGTGCCCCTGGTGGAGCTGGTGGACCGCTTGCTGAACCGCGGCGTCGTCCTGACCGGCGAGCTCACGATCTCGGTCGCGGGCGTAGACCTCATCTATCTCGGACTCAGCGTGGTCCTGTCGTCCGTCGACACGATCCGGCGGACAGGTGCGGAGGTATGACGCTGCTCCTTCGCGCGATCGTCGCACCGGAGGACGCGGGCATCGCTGAGGAACTGGGGCTGAGCGCGGTGTCGGGAAGCCTGTTGGCGGCGCTGGCTTCGCACTGGGAAAAGGCGCTCGTCGCCGGAGAACCGGAGCTGCTCGATCACCATCGCATCATCCAGTCGGTGTTCGAGCGCGTGCCGTGTCTCCCGGCGCGGTTCGGCAGCGTGTTCGACGACGAGGACGCGCTCCGCACCCGTCTCAACCAGCGCGACGTCGACCTCGCTTCACAGCTCGCACGTCTCGGGCATCGGTGCGAGCTCGCGATCACGTGTGCGTGGCGTGATAAAGGAGTGATCTCGCCGGTCTCGATCATGACCGCCGGCAGCGGGCGGGCCTACCTCGAGCGCGGTCTGCAGCAACGGCGCAGCGACCGGGAGCGGGTCGTCCGCGCCGAAGCGATCGTTGCCCGTCTTCTCGGTGAGCTGGCGACCGAGCCGACCCTCGTGCGCCACCGGACTTGCCCTCGACCGGCGGTGGCCGTTTCAATGTCCGCCTTGGTGACGCGCGACGAGATCGACGGGTTGAGTTCGCGCCTCGAGCGACTCGGCGCGCAGCTTCCCGACGTCACGATCGTCGTGCAGGGACCCTGGGCTCCGTACACGTTCGCGGTGAGCGAATGACCGCGCCCGAAACCACGCAGATCGAGCTCGAGCTCCGCGAGGAGATCACGCGTCTGCGATCGCTGCTGCCAGAGCGCATCGACCTCGAGCCGGAAGACATCGAGCGCGGTCTCGTGGGCCTGGTACTGACACTGGTGGAGTTCCTTCGGCAGGTGCTGGAGCGCCAAGCGATCCGGCGGATGGAGGGCGGCGCGTTGAGCGATGACGAGGTGGAGCGAGTCGGGCTCGCACTGATGCGGCTCGAACAGAAGATCGGCGAGATCGCCGTGCAGTTCGGCCTCGACGAAGACGACATCCAGCTCCGGGTCGGAGCCGCATCATGAGCATGGGCCGGCTTCCACCAGGCGCTCAGCACGAGTCCGCAACGCTCGTCGATCTCCTCGACCGCGTCCTCGACAAAGGACTCGTCGTCGCCGGCGACGTGAGTGTGTCCCTCGCCAACGTGGAGCTGCTCACGATCCGGATCCGGCTCCTGGTGTGCTCGATCGACAAGGCCGAGCAGATCGGCCTCAACTGGTGGCGGAGCGAGCCGGCGTTCGGCGGTCGCAAGACCGACGGGATCGGCGCCGGCGAGGTGGCACGCCTCGAAGCGCGCATCGCGCAGCTCGAGCGGCAACTCAAGACAAAAGGGGGCTAGCAGATGGCGGTCGTAGAACGCAGTCCCGGTGGCTCGAGCCTCATCGACGTGCTCGACCGCATCCTGGACAAAGGAATCGTCATCGACGCTTGGGTCCGCGTGTCGCTCGTCGGGATCGACCTGATCACCGTCGAGGCGCGTGTCGTCGTCGCCTCCATCGACACCTACCTGCGGTACGCGGACGCGCTTGGCCTCTCGCCGCGCCAGGCGACCGGAACGCTTGGCGCTGGCGCGGGCTCGGCGGACACCGCGACGAGCCGAGCACGTACGACGCAGGAGCGGTAAGCCCGACGCCGGACATGCGGGACGTGGTCGAGCGAGAACCGGAGCCGACCACCGGGCGTGACCCGCGCGAGACGCTCGAGCCGATGCTCGACGATCTCGTGCGCGGTCTGGGTTACGACAAGGCGGTCGTCCTCGTCTACGACGAGCCGAGCGCATCCCTGCGTGGGCTGTTCGGCTGGAACGTCACGGACGATCAGGCGCGGCGGCTCACGATCGGCGTCGCGGGTTCGGACAATCCGCTCGTCGTCGCACTGCGCTCGGGCGCGCCACAGCGCGTCGACCCGGGCGACGGTGTGAAGCTCGACGAGAACACCGGCGCCACGCTCGCCGAGATGGGCATCGGCGGCTTCGTCGCTGCGCCTCTTCGCTCCACGACCGGCCGTAGCGACGGCCCGCGTGCGGTCGTCCTTCTCTCCCGCAAGGACGGAGTGCGCGAGGCGGACCTTGAGCGGCTCGTCCCGTTCGCACGGCAGGCGAGCGCCGCGCTCATGCGCGAGCAGGACGTCCAGGTGCTGCGTCAGGCGAGCGAATCGCACGCCGTCGAAAAGGAATGGCTCTGGTGGATGGTGAACTCGGTCGCGGACCCGGTGCTCGTGACCGACGCTCGGAACGACATCCTCCACCTGAACCGCCGCGCCGAGCACCTGTTCCGGTCGAGCGACGAGGACTCCGCGGGTAAGCGGCGAGCGGTCTGGATGAACAATTTCCTCTTCACCGCGGCGCTGTCGGCATGGAATCTCGACACGGCGAGCCGCGCGACGAACCGCGAGGTGACGCTCGTCGATCCCGTGGAGGGCACCGAGCTCATCTACGAGGTCATCACGATGCTGGCGACCAACCACCGCATCGGTGAGCGCGGCGTGGTCTCGGTGCTCAAGGACGTCACCGATATCCGCCACATGACCGAAGAGCTCGCGCGCAGCGCGGAACGGATCCAAACGGCTGACCTTCAGATCCGCGCCGAGCGCGACCGTCTCGACCTCGTCCTCCGGAGCGTGCCGAACCCGATCATCGTGGTCGACAAGGACAACGAGATCATCACGCTCAACGAGGCGGCGCAGCGTCTCTTCGCACCGACGCAGTACAGCACCCGGCACGATCAGATCGCTCTCGCGAACGATGCGCGCTTCACCTCGTTCCTGTCGCAGCTCCGTCTCGAGCCCTCATCCACGAGGCGCGGAGAGGTCATGCTCACCGACCCCGAGACGGAAGAGCACCTGGAGATGGAGGTCACCGCCGCCGACGTGCGCGGGCCCCACGGTTCGGTGGTGGCGACCGTCTCGGCGATGCAGGACGTCGGCCGCCTCCGCGAGCTGGAGCGCCGTCGGCTGGAGCAAGTGCTGTTCGACACCGAGAAGCTTGCCGCAACGGGCCGGCTTGCGGCCTCGATCGCGCATGAGATCAACAATCCGCTCGAGGCGGTGCAGAACTCGCTCTATCTCTTGTCCCGCGCCGTTCCCGAAGGAGCGCCGGAACGGTCGTTCCTCGACATCGCGACGCGTGAGACGCAGCGCATGTCGCGCATCCTTCGCCAGATGCTCGGCTTCTACCGCCCGACGACATCGATGGGACCGACGGATGTCAACGCGCTGGTGCTCGAAGCGGAGACGCTCGTCGCAAAGCGTCTGCGCGAGAACGGCGTGCGGATCGAGAAGGAGCTCCTCCCGACCCTGCCGCTGATCCGCGCGTCGGCCGACCAGCTGAAGCAGGTGCTCCTGAATCTGTTCCTCAACGCGACGGAGGCGATGCCAAAGGGCGGGCGGCTGATCGTCGCGACACAGACCGGAGGCGCCAGCGAGCTGGATGCGTATTCTGCCGACGTGGTCCGGATCGACGTGCGCGACACCGGCACGGGGATCAGCGAAGAAGCGGTCGCGCGGATATTCGAGCCGTTCTTCTCGACCAAGATGGAAAAGGGGACCGGCCTCGGCCTATGGGTGTCGCACGGCATCGTGCAGGCGCACGGCGGGACGTTGAAGGTGCGGAGTCGTACCGGCCACGGGACCACCTTCACGATCACACTTCCGATCGCGGGACCGCAGGACAATGGCGGCCAGTAAGATCCTCGTCGTCGACGACGAGCAAAGCGTCGCGACGACGATCAAAGCCATCCTGCAGCTCGACGGCAACGAGGTCACCGCCGTCACGAGCGGCAAGGAGGCGTTGGCGTTGCTGAAAGAGCACGAGTTCGACGTTGTGCTCACCGACCTTCGGCTGGACGATCTCGACGGCATCGAGATCCTCCGCGAGACGCAGAAGCTCTGGCCCGACACCGTGTCGATCATGCTCACCGGCTACGCATCGCTCGAGTCGGCGGTCACCGCGCTGCGCAGCGGCGCGTACGACTATCTCATCAAGCCGTCGGACGTGGACGAGCTTCGCGCGACGGTCGGGCGCGCGCTCGAGCGGCGCAGGCTGCGCCAGCGCCTTGTCGAGCTGGAGCAGCTCGACAAGCTCAAGACGCAGTTCCTCTCGATGGCCTCGCACGAGCTGCGCACGCCACTGACCGCGGTGAGCGGCTTCATGCAGATCGCGCGGCGCCGCATGGGACGCCTCGGCGCGGCGACCGACGTGCCGGCATCATGGCGCGAGGAGGCGCAGAAGGCGGACGCGACGCTCGACATGGCGAACCGCCAGGCGAAGAAGCTGGCGCGCCTCATCGACGAGCTCCTCGACGTGTCCCGCCTGCAGCAGGGGCGAGTCGAGATGCGGCTCGCGGAGATCGAGCTCGGGGACGTCGTTCGTGAGGTCGGGGAGCGGATGAACCTCCTCAGCAAGGGCCACGAGATCGAGACGACGGTCCAGGGGACGGCGCCCATCGTTGCGGACCGCGACCGCATCGAGCAGGTCTTCGAGAACCTCGTCGGCAACGCGATCAAGTACTCGCCGGAGAACGGCCGCATCGAGATGTCATTGCACGTGAACGGCGCGAACGCGATCGTGTCGGTGCGCGACCAGGGCATCGGCATCGCGCCGGCCGAGGTCGAGAAGATCTTCGGTCTCTTCTACCGTTCGCCAGATCCCCGCGCCGATCACGTCGGCGGTCTCGGGCTCGGGCTCTACATCAGCCGCGAGATCGTGTCGCGGCATCACGGAAAGCTCTGGGCCGAGCGCAACCCTGACGCGGGCACGACGTTCCACGTGACGCTGCCGCTGGCGCACGTCAGATCCCGCGAGGAGGCTCGGACAGCCTGACCCGCCCGACCTCCGCTGCCGACCTTCCACGTTTCCACGCGAAGACGCTCGCCGAGTGGCGTCGGTGGCTGCGCGACCACCACGACAAGGAGCCGGGCGTGTGGCTCGTCTCGTACAAGGCCGCCACCGGCAAAGCTCGACTCACGTACGAGGAGTCCATCCCGGACGCCTTGTGCTACGGCTGGATCGACAGCGTGAACAAGCCGCTCGACGACGAGCGCATGGGTCTGCTCTTCACGCCTCGGAGGCCGGGCAGCGGATGGTCGCGCTCGAACAAGGTCCGCATCGCGCGCCTCATGAAGGAGGGGCGGATGCAGCCGGCGGGGCTGGCCAAGATCGCGGCCGCGAAGAGAGACGGCTCGTGGACCCTTCTCGACAGCGTCGAGGCGATGCAGGTCCCGAAGGATCTGCGACGCGCACTTGGTACGGCGGGTATGCGGAAGTTCGACGCGCTCACGCCGGGACGCAGGAAGGAGCATCTGCGGATGCTCGTGACGGCGAAGAAGCCTGAAACACGTGCGAAGCGCATCGCGGACGTCGTGCGCGTCGTGACCCATGCAGTGGCTCCGTAGTTCGTTCGAAGCCGTAATAGATCGCGACCCCAACGCTGACGCGCGGGCGCCGCCCCCAGGTCCACGATGACGACGTGCTGAGAATGGCACTCGCGCTCTGCCTTGTCCTGGTGCTCCTCCTCGCCCATCCCGTGCCGGCGGCCGCCTGCGGCGCGGGACCCTTCGACCCGCGCGAGCACACGGAGCTGCTCGTGCTGGGGCGTGCGCGTTCGATCGAGCTCGACGCCCGCACGAACACCGACTTCGTCGAAGCCACTGTGACGCTGGAGATCCTCCGTATCTTTCGCGGCTCGACGGCGTCGCCGCTCCGCTTCGTCGACAGCAGCAGCGTGTTCTTGTATCGGGACCCGTACACCGGAAAAGACAAGATCGAGTTCGCGGGCGGCAGCGGCGCGTGCGGAACGATCGACGACGACCCGATCGACAGGTACGTGCTCATCGCCCTGGCCAGAGGCGAGGACGCACGATGGCATGCCAATCGCCTGTACGGAGCGATCTACCCGATCAACCGGACTACGCGAAGTACCGCTGGTTGCTGGAGCGCCACGGCGTGCCGGTTCCGTTCTTGATCACCGGACTCGTTCCAGACGCCGGCGTCTTCGGGACCGCGCTCGCACCCTGAGAGCGGTTCAGATCCCGCGGAGCAGCTCGGACAGGGTGACGTCGAGCCGTCGCGCGAAATGCGCGAGCGCAGCGAGCGACGGCGCGACGCGGCCGGTCTCCATCTTCCACACGTACTGCCGCTCGAAATAGACCCGGCCGCGCTTGTCGGCGCCAAGCTGCGCCATCGTGAGTCCACGTTTGCGACGCAGCGCGCGCAGGCGCTTACCGGTGCGTTTCAGCAGCAGCGGCTCGCCGGGCACGTCCGGGTTCACCCGGGCGGGCATCAGACCCCCCGCGCCACGAAGTCGATGATCGCCCCCGTCGCTTCGGTTCCGTAGGGCGCCGCGAACATCCCGCGTGAGTGCTCACTCCCGCCGAACAGCACGAGCGTCTTCGGCTTGGACACGACGTCGAAACAATGGACGACGTGAGGCGCCGCGCCGAGCGAGTCGCCATCGGCGCAGACGAAGAGCTTCCGACCGGTCACGCGCCGTGACAGCTCGTCCGGCACTGCCGTGACGGGCGCTGAGATGGAGACGATGGACTCAACGTCGGCCTCGAAGCTCGAAGCGAGGATCGCGTGGCCACCCATCGACGCGCCGACGAGCGCGATCTCCCGGGCGCCCCGCTCGCGGAGCAGCGCCTTCGCCGCGCGCAGATCGGCGATCGGCGACCACGGCGCGGGAGGAGCGAAGTCGTTGGTCTTGCCGCTCGAGCCGTCATAGCCGCGCAGATTCAGGGCAAGCGCCGGGACACCGCGCGCGACCAGGAGCTGCGCGACGTCGCGCCATCCGCTGGCATCCCAGTTCAGACCATGGACCAGGACCGCCGCGCGCCGTGACGGAAGGGCGCCATACAGATCAGCGAGGAGCGTCTCCCCCTCGCTGGCGATGCGCACGGTCTCAGGCATGACGCGCGCGGCACCGCTCACGTCGCAAATGGTGCTACAAAAAGCCCTGTGGCTCGCACCATCACTTCCGAGGTCGAGCGCCTCTTCACGGAGTCAGCATCGGCCTTCCCGCTGTGGGAGGTCACGAAGGACGTCGTCGACGAGTTCATCGACCTGTCGCTGAATTACCGGCAGAGCGGCCATCCCGGCGGCTCGCGCTCCAAGGTCCACCTGCTCCTCGCCCTCGTGCTGTCCGGCGCCATGCGCCACGACGTGCTGCGGCCGTGGCGACGATTCGGCGATCGCTTCATCCTGTCGGCCGGCCACACGGTGCCTCTCATCTACGCGACGCTCGCGACGCTCAACGAGGCGATGCGCGTGCGGCACGCGCGCACTCACGACGAGCGCTTCGCGTTCCCGTTCGACGGAAAGTTCGCGTTGACCTGGGAGGATCTGCTGGGACTGCGCCGCCACGGCGGACTTCCCGGTCACGCCGAGATGGCGGGCAAGACGCTGTTCCTCAAGTGGAACACGGGACCGTCGGGACACGGCATGCCGCCGACGGTGGGCGAGGCGGTCGCGCTCAAGATCGCTGGGGCCGAAGAGGTCAAAGTGTTCGCCGTTGAAGGGGAGGGCGGGCTCACACCGGGCGCGAGCCACGAGACGCGCAACTCGGCGTGGGGTCTCGGGCTTTCGAACCTGGTGTTCCTCCTCGACTGGAACGACTTCGGCATCGACGTGAACGCCGTGTCGAGCGTGGTCCACGGCACGCCGCGCGATTGGTTCGAGCCATACGGGTGGCGCGTCGTGGGGACCGAGAAGGGCAGCGACTGGGACGACGTGACGAAGGTGGTGCTCGACGCTGCCCGCGGCGACAACCCCGAACGCGTTCCGAGCATCGGATGGTTCCGCACCCGCAAGGGTCGCGGCTATCTCAAGTACGACTACGCGTCGCACGGGACCGCGCATGCGATGAACCACGAGCTCTTCTGGCAGCTCCGGAAGGAGTTCCAGAAGAAGTACGGCGTCGAGTACGAGGGAGTGGACGGGCCCGCGCCGAAGGATGCGCAGGCGATACAGGCGCAGGCGCGCCGGAATCTCGGGGTCGCCGCGTCGGTCCTGAGCTCTCGCCGCGACGTGAGCGATTACCTCTCTGATCGCCTGACCGAGATCGCGGGCAGCGTGCCGGACGAGATACCGACGTTCTTCCTCGGCGGCAAGGCCAAGGACGTCTTCAAAGACGAGCGCATCCTCGACTACGAGCGCTACCCCGAAGCGATGTGGGCAAAGCCGGGCGAGAAGAAGCCGAACCGCGCCGCCCTCGCGACCTGGGGATCCTGGGTGAACAGCTATGCGCGGACGGAGTACGGGCGGCCGCTGTTCATCGCGATGTCAGCGGACCTCGCGGAGTCGACCAACATCGCCGGCTTCATGAAGGGATTCGGCGACGCCCCGGGGTGGGGCTGGTACCAGCGCGACACGAACATCCACGGCGCTCTCCTACCGCAGCAGATCACCGAGTTCACGAACTCAGGTGTCGCCTGCGGGATCGCGTCGGTGAACCTCGCCGGAAATCCGTTCGAGGAGTTCAACGGGTTCTGGGGCGCGTGCTCGACGTACGGGGCGTTCTCCTATCTGAAGTACGGCGAGATGCGTCTATTCAGCCAGCTCGCGCAGGACTGCGAGCTCCGCGTCGGCAAGGTGCTGTGGATCGCCGGGCACTCCGGACCGGAGACCGCCGAGGACTCGCGCACCCACTTCGGCATCTTCGAGACCGGTGTGACGCAGCTGTTTCCGGACGGCGCCGTCATCGATCTGCACCCGTGGGAGTACAACGAGGTCCCGGTCGTGCTAGGGGCGGCGCTCCGCCAGAAGGCCCCTATCGTCGCGCTGCATCTCACGCGACCGAATGTCGACATCCCGGACCGCAGGGCGCTCGGCATGGACTCGCACTTCGCCGCCGCGCGCGGCGCGTATTTCATCCGCCGCCATCGAGCCGATAAGCCGCGGATGGGCACCGTCTTCGTGCAGGGCACCTCGACGACGGCGAACCTCGTGAAGATCCTGCCGCAGCTCGACGAGCGCGAGCTCAACGTGAAGATCGTCGCCGCGATCAGCCCGCAGCTCTTTGCGCTCCAGGATCCGCGCTACCGCGACGAGATCGCGTCGGCCGCGGACCGTGTCGATGCGATGGTCATCAGCAACCGCTCGCGGCGCGTCATGCGCGACTGGATCGAGCATCCCGTCGTCGCCGAGTACTCGCTGACCTCCGACTGGGACGACCGCTGGCGCACCGGTGGGACGGTCGACGAGGTCATCGCCGAAGCGCATCTCTCGCCGCGGCATCTGCTCGCGGGCATCGAGCGCTTCGTGGCCGATCGCAAGCGCCGCCTGGCGCGGATCCGCGACGCGGTCGACGCGGCCCTCGCCGACTAGCCCGTCACATGCCGCGCAAGAAGAAGCAGCGGATCGCGTCGCGGGCGAAGGTCGCGAGCAACTACCCGTGGCATAGGCGCGTGCCGTGGCTCGCGATCGGCGCCGGTGCGGTCGTTCTGGTGATCGGCGTGCTCATCGCTCGCTCGTTCGGCGTCGGCGAGAGCGCCGGTCGCTACACAGGTCCGGGCGGCGGGGTCGGCAACCACATCACCGAAGGTCAGGCCATCGCGTATCCGTCTTACCCGCCGACGTACGGGCCGCACTGGCCGGCCCCGACGACCTGGGGTCTTCACACCGAGGTCGTTCCGGACGAGCGCGCCGTGCACAGCCTCGAGCACGGCGGTGTCGTCGCGTCGTACAACAACATCACGGCGGATGCGCTCGCGGCGCTGCAGGCACTGCTCACGACGTACCCGAAGGACAAGTACGGCGAGGTCAAGCTCTTGATCCGGCCGTACGACAAGATCCCGCCGGGCACGATCGCGCTCACGGCGTGGAACTGGATCGATGAGCTGACGACCTATGACGACGCGCGCGTGCGCCGTTTTCTCGCCGCGCACATCGACCAATGCTGCGAGGATGTTCCCTGACGCGGCGCGCCGCATTCGACGAGGTCGGCGAGCACAACAGGCGGATGTGGGAGCGCCTCGCGGAGGCGGGCATCCCCTACACGCGTCCGATCGGCAAGCCCCCGCGCGACGCCCGCGGCAAGCGGCGTTTCCTCGACGAGCTGACGCGCGGACGACTGCGCGGCGTCGACCTCGAGCGCAAGCGTGTGCTCTCCCTCGCTGGTGGCGGAGGCTGGGACGCCGTCCTGTTCGCCGAGCTCGGCGCGACGACGACGCTCTTCGACATCTCGAAGCGCCAGCTCGCCACCGTGCGCGCGCTCGCGCGCGACCGCGGAACGAGGCTGCGCTTCGTGCAGGGCGACATGCGCGATCTCTCGGCATTCGCGAAGGAAGAGTTCGACATCGTGAATCACCATCACTCGATGGTCTTCGTTCCGGACGCGACGCGTGTCATCGGCGAGGTCGCACGGATCCTCGCGTTTGGCGGGATCTACGTCTTCTCGACCATGCATCCGGTCGCGCTGCGCATGCAGGAGACCTGGACCGGGACTGGCTGGGGTTTCAAGCAACGTTACTTCGATGACGGAGCGGTCCCGTTCGACGATGCGGTCTGGGAATTCGGGAAGGTGAAGGTCGAGGCGCGAACGCTCGAGTATGGGCACCGCACGAGCGATCTCGTCAACGCGTGCGCGAAGAAGGGTCTGCTCGTGGATGGCCTCTGGGAGTATTCCCCGAGCTACGAGGGCGGCGAACCGGGGTCAGCGGACGAGCTCGAGCGGTTCCTTCCCGCGTATCTGGAGATCAGGGCGCGTCGCGCGGCGCCCGGGACGAGTCGCGTAGCGGGCGGGGCTCACCCTGCCGCGCCACCCGGCGGCGCAGGTCGGCGCTCGACTCGGCGTACTGCGACACGATCTCGCTGAGCTTTCGGGCGGCGACCGGGATGTTCACGGCCCAGCCGACACCGAAGACTTTCTCCGAGAAGACCAGATCGCTGTCCGGCGCCCAGTACGCCTCGCGCAGGCGATCCAGCGTCGGGATCCGGAAGTCGTAGGGAACGACTCCCGCGACCTTGCCGTTCCAGGTACGCGCTTCGGGCGGTTTGCGTAGCTCCTGATAGATCGCTGCGGCGAACGCCGTCCACGCGAGCGTGCGGATGAGCTTCACGAGATCCTTCACTTGCGCACCACCTGAGCAGAGGTCGTGCCAGGCTTCGTAAGCCGCACGCCGTCCGCGCATTGTGGGCAATCTTCCGGAAGATGTGTGGGCATGTCGACGGTCCACAGCGCATGCAAGGGCACATCGAGCGTCGCTGAGCCACCGGAGCGATCAACGAGCACCGCCGCGCCCACGACGGGCGCGCCGGCGCGCCGCACCGCATCGATCGTCTCCTGAACGGAACCGCCGGTCGTCATGATGTCGTCGACGACGAGAACACGCTCTCCGGTGTCGAGCTCGAACCCGCGCCGGAACTCTCTGCCGCGACCGTTCTCGATCCGCTCGGCATAGACGGCGCGCAGGTCCATCTGGCGCGCGACCTCATGCGCGAGGATGATGCCGCCGGTCGTCGGTCCTGCGACGGTTCGCGGTGCGAGGGACCGTGCCCACGCCGCGATGTCGGCGCAGAGAGCGGCGGTGCGCACCGGCCACTGGAGTACCTGGAACTTCTCGAGGTAGCGCGACGAGTGCTTGCCCGACGCGAGGACGAAGTGTCCTTCGCGGAAGGCACCGGCTTCGCGGAAGATGAGCTCGACCTCGCGCGGCGTCACCATCGCGCGACAGTATCGCCGCATGGATGCTCATATGCTCCGCCCGTGCGTGCGCTCACGGTGATACCGGGTCGCGCGGGCTCCGGCGCGGTGCGCGACGTCCCCGAACCACAGGTCGCCGAAGGCGAGGTGCTCGTCGACGTCGTGCGCGTCGGGCTGTGCGGCACCGATGCGGAGATCGAACGCGGCGAGTACGGCCAGGCACCCGATGGTGCGGACGTGCTGGTGCTCGGTCATGAGAGCTTCGGACGTGTCGCGCGCGACGCGGGCGCCCTCAAGGCTGGGACGCCGGTCGTCGCGAGCGTCCGCCGCCCCGATGGCTGTCCGAATTGCCGCGCGGGCGAACAGGACATGTGTCTTTGGGGGCAGTTCCGCGAGCGCGGTATCAAGTCCCTTCACGGTTTTTGCGCGGAGCGTTTTGCGGAACGCAGCGATTACCTCTTCGTCGTGCCCGAGGCGATCGTCGACGTCGCCGTCCTCCTCGAGCCGCTCACCATCGCCGTAAAGGGATGGCGCCATCTCTCGACCGCGCAGCGTCGCATGACGGTATGGGAGCCGCGAACCGCCATCGTCGCGGGCGGCGGTCCGGTCGGGCTCCTCGCGGCGACGAAGCTTCGTCTTCAGGGTCTCGACGTCACCGTCGTCGAGCGCCAGCACAAGCCCGAGAAGGAGGCCCTGCTCGCGCGGATCGGGGCCGGCTACGCCGCGACGAGCGTCACGCCGCTGGCGAAGATCGCGGAACGCTCGAAACGCATCGATGTCGTGATCGAAGCGACCGGGAATTCCGCCGTCGCGTTCGAGTGCCTGCGGCTCGTTGGTGCGAACGGCGCCGCGCTCCTGACCAGCGTCACCGGGGCGAAGCGATCGCTCGAGGTGCCAGCGGATCTCATCAATCAGACGCTCGTGCTGAACAACGTGCTCGTGATCGGGACCGTGAACGGGAAGGCCGATGACTTCCGGCAGGGGATCTCCGACCTATCGGACGCAGAGCGCCGGTGGCCGGGGTTCCTCGGCGCGCTCATCACGCGACGGGTTCCGCTTGAGGACGCGGCACGCGCGTTGCCGCACGATCCTTCGCAGATCAAGACAGTGGTGGAGGTGCGCGCTTGAAAGTGCACGACGTGTCGCTGGTGATGCGCGCGGACATGCCGACCTGGCCCGGCGAGGAGGGGCCGAAGACCACACCGCTACGGCGGATCGCGAACGGCGATTCGGCCAACGTCTCCGTGGTCTCGTTCGGCAATCACACCGGAACGCACGTCGATCCGCCCGTGCACTTCATCGAAGGCGCCGGCACCGTCGACAAGCTGCCGGTCGATGCGCTCGTCGGACCGTGTCGCGTGGTCGAGTTCGATGGCCCGCGTCACATCAGCGCTGCATGGCTCGACCTGGCCGGCATACCGGCGGGGACGGAGCGCATCCTCTTCAAGACGCGCAATAGCGAACGCTGGCGCGAGCCGGTGAAGCCGTTCGACCGCGACTTTGTCGCGCTCGACCGCACCGCAGCACGCTGGTGCGTTGACCGCGGCATGAAGCTCGTCGGCATCGACTACCTCTCGATCGAGCCTCAGGGGCCCGAGAAAGAGGGATACCCCACGCACAAGCAGCTCCTCGGCGCGAGGATCGTGATCATCGAGGGGCTCGATCTAAAGGACGTTCGGCCCGGTCAGTACGACCTCGCCTGCGGTGCGATCAAGTTCGAAGGCGGTGACGGTGCACCCGCAAGGGTCTTCCTCATCGAACGCTGACACTCGCGGCGCGGACGAGGTCGAGATCGGCCAGGCGCCTAGTCGTTTCGAGCGTGCGATCACGTGGACGCGCATCGCGGGCGCGGTCGCGGCGCTGCTCATCGCCCCGCTCCTTCCGAACCTGGGACTCCCATACGTGCTCGCGCTCTCGGGCTTCCTGGTGGCGTGGGCGGTCGTGCTGCATGTCCTGTCCGGACGCGCGAGCACCCCGGCGGATCTCGAGCAGACCTCGAAGGTGGCCTTCGTCGGGGACTGCATCGTCATCTTCCTCGGGATGCTGGTGGTCACGCCTGACCCGAACTGGGTCCTGTTCCCGATCTTCGCCGTGCTGTTCATCATCACCGCCGCGTTCCGACTCGGCGATGTCGGAGCGGGCGCCGCGACGCTCATCGTGTCGCTCGAATTCCTCGGCCTTGCGATCTGGCGCGAGCGTGCGCTGGGTCTGCCGATCACGCTTCCCTACCTGGCGTTCATCGTCGTCCTCTACGGACTTACCGCGCTCATCGTCTCGGCGATGCTGCGCGAGGTGGGCGTCATGCGGCGCGAGCGCACGGCGCTCATCCGCGACGCGAGCGATGCCCTGGAGCTGCGACGCGCCGACCGCGAACGCCGCGAGCTGCTCGATCGCGAACGCGCCGCGCGAACGGAGGCGGAGATCGCGACGGCGCGGCTTGAGGCGCTGCAGCGGATCACCGACGCCGCGCTTGCGCGCAGCGGGCTCGACGACCAGCTGTCCGAGATGCTGCGCCGGATCATGCCTGTCTTCGACGCCCGTGCCGCGCTCGCGCTCGTACCGAGCCTCCCTGCCGGAAGCTTTTCGGTGCGCGCCGCGGTCGGGATCGATCAGATGCTGCGTGCGCCGGTGCGCGTGCATGGCGGCGACGCGGAGCGCGCGATCCAGGCGCACCGGCCGATGCCGATCCTCGATCTGTCCGCTGCGGAACTGGACGCGCTCGTCGGCTCATCGGTGCAGGCGTCGGTCGTCGCGCCGCTGCACGCCGAGGGCGAGCTCGTCGGTCTTTTGTACCTCGCCAGTGACCACGGGCACGCTTTCACGTCCGACGAGCTCGGCCTGCTCCGTCTCATCGCCGAGCGCGTAGCGGGCACGATCGATCGTGCGGCACTCCTTGAGTCCGAGAGGCGCGCACGCGGGGCGGCAGAAGCGGCGGAAGGTCGCATGCGATTGCTGCTCGAAGCGGGCGAGGCGCTCAGTGAGGAGACCGCCGTGCAGCGCCGCCTCGAGCAGATCACGCGGCTCGCGGTGCCGAAGCTCGCGGACTTCTGCGCGATCGATCTGCTCGAAGAGGATGGATCGCTGCGGCGCGTGGCCCTCGCGGCATTGGAAGTCGATGTCGAGCGTGCGAACTGGGCTGTCGCGAGCCGCTACCGGCGCGATCCGCTAGGAACGCATCCGGTGTGGGAGGTGCTGCGCGACGCGCGGCCGCTCGTCTGGGACGAGGTCGACCCCGACCGTCTGCAGCGCCTCGCTCGGAACGGCGACCACCTGCGCCAGCTGCTCGAGCGCGGCATCTGCTCCTGGATGGGCGTTCCGCTGAGGGTGGAGGGTCGGGTGCGCGGTGCGATGTCGTTCACCAACGCGGAGTCGCGGCGCCGTTTCGCACCGGACGATCTCGCGACCGCTGAGGAGCTTGCCGGCCGCGTGGCGGCGGCCATCGCGCGGTCACCGGGCGATACGATTGCCTGAGATGGCCACCGTGCAGCAGCCCCTCGCACTGCGCCGCGACCTCGTCCGGATCTTCGGCGAGGACCGGCTTGTCGCGGTCGTCCGGACCGCCACGCCCGAGATCGCCGAGCGCGCCGCACGCTGGGTGGCCGAGGCGGGCGTCCGTCTTGTGGAGATCACGCTCACTGTGCCCGACGCGTACGAGCTCATCGCGAAGCTCGCGACCGACGACACGTTCGCCAAGCAAGGCGCGATCGTCGGGGCCGGAACGGTGCTCTCCGGCGCGCAGGCCGAGGATGCCGTGCTCGCGGGCGCGCGATTCCTCGTCAGCCCCGCGCTGGTCCCCGAGATGCTCGCCGTCGGCCGCGCACGCGACGTGATGACGATGCCAGGAACGATGACCCCGAGCGAGATGCTGAAGGCCGCCGAGCTCGGCGCTGACTTCATCAAGATCTTCCCCATCGCGACGATCGGCGGTCCCGACTTCGTGACGAACGTCCGTCGCGCGCTGACGCACCTCCCGCTGGTCGCGACCGGGAACGTCGAATACGACGAGATCCCCGCGTACTTCAAGGCAGGCGTCGTCGGCTTCGGCATCGGCGGCCCGCTCATCCGTGGCGATCTCCTGGATCGCGGGGATCACGCCGGCGTCGTAGCCAACGCGAAGCGGTTCCTCGCAGCGACGCGCAGGGCCTGATTTGCCTCGCGACCTCCCGCTCGGCAACGGCGACTTCCTCGTCACGTTCGACGCGCGCTATCAGCTGCGCGACATCTACTACCCGCACGTCGGTCAGGAGAACCACACCGTCGGCGCGCCCTGCCGGTTCGGCGTCTGGGTCGACGGCAAGTTCAGCTGGGTCGGAGACGAAGCCTGGGAGTGCCACATCGAGTACGAGCACGAAACGCTCGTGGGCGACACGGCGCTCCACAACGCGGCGCTCGGCCTGCGGCTGCGATGCCGCGACGCCGTGGACTTCGACCGCAACATCTACTTCAAAGAGGTCACGGTCGAGGACGAGTTCGGGCGCGAACGCGAGATACGCGCGTTCCAGCACTTCGACGCGCACCTGTTCGGGAACGAAGTCGGCGACTCGGCGTTCTACGATCCGCGCTCGCAGTCGATCGTCCACTACAAGGGACGCCGCGCGTTCCTCCTCTCGGGCACGGCGGGCGGGCACTCCTTCGGGCTGACCTCGTTCGCGATCGGACAGAAGGACGCACCAGGCAAGGAGGGCACCTGGCGCGACGCGGAGGACGGCGTGCTGTCACGGAACGCCGTGGCGCAGGGCTCCATCGACAGCGTGGGGATGCTGAGCTTCCGCGTGCCGGCGAACGGAAGCTCGACGGTCGTCTTCTGGATCGGGGCCGGCGCGTCGTACGACGACGTGCGTGAGCTCGACAAGCTCGTCCGCGAGCGCGGGCCGGCATCGTTCCTCGCCCGGACGAAGGACTACTGGCGGCTCTGGGCGAACAAGGACGAATCGGTCGCTGACCATCTGCCCGCGGAGATCGCCCGGCTTTACAAGCGATCCACGCTGATCATCCGCACCCAGGTCGACAACCGCGGCGCGATCATCGCCGGGAACGACTCCGACGTCCTTCGCTTCAACCGCGACACGTATTCGTACCTCTGGCCGCGTGACGGCGCGCTCGTCGCGGATGCGCTTGACCTCGCCGGCTATGGCGAGGTGACGCGCCGCTTCTTCTTCCTCTGCGGCGACCTGATGACGCGGGAGGGCTACCTGCTGCATAAGTACAACCCCGACGGTTCGCTCGGCTCGTCGTGGCACGCCTGGTCCACTCCCGAAGGGCGGCTCGAGCTGCCGATCCAGGAGGACGAGACCGGTCTGCCGATCTGGGCGCTCTGGCAGCACTACGAACGCGACCGCGACATCGAATTCATCCGCCCGCTGTACCGCAAGCTCGTTCGCACTGGCGCCGATTTCATGGCGACGTTCCGCGAAGTGCACTCGAAGCTTCCGGCGCCCTCGTTCGATCTCTGGGAAGAGCGCCGCGGGATCCACGCCTTCACGACCGCGGCGGTGTGGGCGGGCCTCACGGCCGCACGTAACTTCGCGGTCGCCTTCGGCCAGCACGAGCTCGCGAAGCGCTACGCGGTCGCCGCGCAGGAGATCCGCGAAGCGGCGCTCACACATCTCTGGGACGAGGATCGAGGCCGGTTCGTGCGTACCGTCGCGGTGCTGCCCGACGGCATGATCGTCAAGGACGCGACGATCGACATCTCGTTGGCCGGCATCTTCCTCTTCGGCATGCTGCCCGCCGCGGATCCGCGCGTGGTCGCGACGATGAAGGCGATCGAGCAGCGCCTGACGGTGCGGACGCCCGTCGGTGGCATCGCGCGGTACGAGAACGACTACTACTTCCAGATCTCGCAGGACGTCGCCACCGTACCCGGGAATCCCTGGTTCATCAGCACGCTCTGGCTCGCTGAGTGGTACATCGCGACGGCGGCGACGCTCGACGACCTCGAGCGCCCCCTCGGGCTGCTCCGTTGGTGCGCGAGCAAGGCGCTGCCCTCGGGCGTTCTCGCGGAACAGGTGCATCCGTACAGCGGCGAGCCGCTATCGGTCTCGCCGCTCACCTGGTCCCACGCCGCGTTCGTGAGCGCCGTCCAGCATTACGCTCGCGCGTCCGCTCGGATCAAGGGACGCGCCCACGAGCGCGTCGTCCGCTCCGGAGAAGTCATCGCGTGAACAACGCTCGCACGGTGACGACCGGGGGCCTTCGGTGGCAACTCCTCGCTGCGCTCTTGGCTCTCCTCTTGTCGGCGTGCCAGTCCGTCACATCGTCCCCCTCATCGAGCGCACCGGTCGCTCCGGGAGTGGGGTCGCAGGCGACGTTCATCCTGGCGAATCCCGGCGGCCTGCTCGCGCTCGATAACACCGCCCGCACGCTCGGGCGCATCGTCGACCTCCCCCCGCAGAGCGCGCCATCCACACCGTCTCTCCATCCAGGCGGTAAGGCAGTCGTCTTCGCGCTCACGCCCCAGCCGGATCCAAAACGCGGCTTCGGCTCGGACCTGTACGTGGTGAACGTGGACGGCACGGGCCTGCGAGCCGTGGTGCAGCACGAAAGTGACAACGTCTTCTACGCGAGCCCGCGTTTCGACGCCACCGGCAACGTCATCTACTTCCACCGCCGCGCCGCGATCATCGCCAACGGCTCGTTCACCGGGAACGATGACGCCATCGAGCGTCTCGACCTGCGCACCGGCGAACGCAAGCGGATCGTGAAGGACGGCGCCGATCCGACCATCAGCCCGGACGGCAAGACGATCATCTACGTCCATCTGAAGGACGGGCAGGTCGATGCGCTGTGGCGCGCCGACATCGACGGTGCGAATGCGCGGCCTTTACTCCAGTCACGCGACACGTTCTGGTACCTGCAAGCGCCCAGGTTCTCTCCGAACGATTGCCTGATCGTGTTCTCGGCGGCTGGACACACCGTGGTACGCGGCGGCGTGGACGGCAAGCTCGCCCACCTCAGTGTGCCGTCGGACCTCTTCCTTGTTCCCTGCGACGGGACCGGTCTGAAGTCGATCGGCCAGACCGGAGATGACGTCGTGCCGGCCTGGTCGCCGGATGGGACGAAGCTCGCGTACGTCGGCCAGGGCGGGTTCTTCGTGCTAGACGTGAAGTCGGGAGTCGCCCGCACGGTCGCGCAGGGTCAGGACTTCTTCTTCGGCGACCTGCTCTGGCTCAGATAGCCACGCGGATCTCCAGGTAGCGGTCGTCCCACTCGTCCCCACGATCGATGACGTTCAGGGGATTGGTGTCGACGACCAGCGAGCCACTTGGCGACTCGCTGATGTGGAAGAGCTGGAGCGGTTTCGGCGCGGGCGTCCTCACCACGACCGCGGTGTGCTTGTCGAAGCGCGAGCCGTGGCACGGACACTCGAACAGGTCCTTCTCTGCGTTGAACGGGACGGTGCAACCGAGATGCGTGCATTTCCGGTACGCGGCGACGATCCCGCCCGGCGCGTGGAGCAGGAAGAAGCGCCCTTCACGGAACAGGATCGGCCGATCGTTCGTGGCGGCGAACTGCTTCAGGATGTCGCTCGCCGTGCCGACCGCGACGGGCGCTCCGAGACCGATGATCCGCGTCACGCGCAGGTAGGGAACGATCGAAGCGGCCAGCTCGGTCGCGCCGAGCGCCACCGCGGCGAGGAAGCCGACGCGCAGGAGTTGACGCCGTTGGATGCGCGCCCTCGTGACGGAAGGAAGGCGGATCACTCGGCGATTCTGTTCGCTCTCATTACTGGCAGTCGAATAGCGATTGGGAATGGTCGCGATTCGCTAGGCACTCGGCGGCAAGCGGTACCCGGCCAGGGCGGGCTCGCCACGCAGCTTCGCGAACCCGGGCTTGATCTTGCCGTAGATGTGCTCCAGACGTTCGTCGTAGCCGATGAATGCGCTCTTCATCGCGTTGAGCGTGAGCTTCTCGACGTCGTTCAGCGTGAGCGCGAACGCTCGCGAGAGCCTGCGCAACTCTTCCGAAAGCGTCACGTCCGACATGAGCCGGTTGTCCGTGTTCACCGTCACGCGGAACCGCTGGTCGATGAAATGGCGGATCGGATGCTCCTCGAGCGAGGGCACGGCACCGGTGTCCACGTTGCTCGACGGGCAGAGCTCCAGTGGGATGCGCTTGTCGCGGATGTACGCAGCCAGCGGTCCGAGCTTCACGACGGTCTGATCGACGATCGCCATGTCCTCGATGAGGCGGACGCCGTGTCCGATGCGATGCGCACCGCAGTACTGCAGGGCCTGCCAGATCGAGGGCGGACCAAAGGCCTCCCCGGCGTGGATCGTGATCGAGAAGTTCTCGCGCCGGCACAGCTGGAATGCTTCGAGGTGCGCCTTGGGTGGGTGCCCCGCCTCCTCGCCCGCGATGTCGAAGCCGACCACGCCCTGCTCGCGGTGCGCGATAGCTAGTTCGGCCATCTCGAGCGAGTCGGTGCGGTCGCGCATCGCGCAGATGATCTGGCGCAGCGTGATCGGATAGCGCGCTTCAGCGCGCTCGAACCCACGGACGACCGCGGTGACGACCTGCTCGAGGTTCAGTCCACGCTGCGTGCTGAAGACCGGCGCGTACCGGACCTCGGCGTACACGATGCCGTCGTGCGCCAGATCCTCACCGCACTCGAACGCCACGCGCTCGATCGCGTCGACCGTCTGCATGACCGCGATCGTGTGCGCGAAGCCCCGCAGGTACACCGGTAACGACCCGCTTGCCGCACTCGCATGGAACCAACGGGCCAGCTCCGCCGAATCCGTCGTTGGAAGGCCGCCGTACTTCTGGTCGCGCGCGAGCTCGATGACGGTTCCTGGCCGCAGGCCGCCATCGAGGTGATCGTGCAGCAGTACTTTCGGCGCGGCTCGGAGCGTCTCGAGAGACAGCATCGCGGTGAATGATGCGCGCGCGGCAAGCGCTGCGTCAGCGCGCCGCGGGTCCTGCCGCGGCTCGGGGTTCGGCGCTAGCGCGCCCGCATCGCTCGGCGGGGATCGTCGCCGGGGGCGACGCGCCAGCCGGAGTGCGAAGACGGCCCAAACACGATGTCGTCCGGCCGCACCGGGACGCGCTCGAGCGCGCGACCAGTCGCGGCGCGGATGGCGGCGACGATCGCGGGCGTGCTCGAGATCGTCGGCGGCTCGCCCACCCCTTTCGCCCCATACGGTGCGTCGGGATGCGGGAACTCGATGAGATCGCAGACGACCGGGGGCATGTCGAGCATCGTCGGCAGCAGGTAGTCGGTGAACGACGCGTTGCGCACGGCGCCGTCCTTCAGCTGGACCTCCTCCATGACTGCGAGGCCAAGGCCCTGCGCGATCCCGCCCTCGAGTTGACCGATCACCGCGAGCGGGTTGATCGCCTTGCCGACGTCCTGCGCCGTCGCGATCTGCACGACCTTCACCAGGCCCGTGTCCACATCGACGTCGACGACCGCGCGATGCGCGGCGAACAGGAACGCGACGTGCCCATCGTTCTGGGTGGTGTCGTTGCGCTTCTCCGTTGGCCGATGCCTGTGCGTGACCACGCGCTCGGCCGGCGTGTCGAGCAGCTCGGCGAGCTCGACCTGATCCACGCGCTTGCCGCGCACGGCGGCGCGCTTCGCGAGCTCGGCCTTCACCTCACGACACGCCGCGAGCACGGCACCGCCGGTCATCCACGTCTGCCGCGACGCCGACGACGAGCCCGCAGAGCCGATCGTCGTGTCCGGCGTCTCGACGATGACTCGCTGGACGCCGAGCTCGGTGCGCGCGATCTGCTCGCAGACGAGGACGATCCCCTGCCCCACCTCCGACGCCGCGGTGTGCACGCGGACGACGACGCCGTCACGGTCGCGCTCGACGCGCACGCGCGCGGTCGAGAAGTCATCGAACGCATGGGAGTAGCAGACGTTCTTCATACCGACCGCGAAACCGACGCCGCGACGCACTCCCTCGCCGTGCGTGAGATTGCCCGCGCCGCCCGGAAGATCGAGCGGGTCATCCGACGTCCGGTGCGGCGGCAGCGGCAGCGCCGCGCAGCGCGCGATCACCTCGGCGACGGGTGCCGATCCCTCGACCGGCTGGCCCGTGATGATGCGATCGTCGTTCACCAGTGCGTTGCGCGCTCGCAGCTCCACCGGATCGATGTGGAGCGCCGCGGCGAGCTTGTCCATCTGCGCCTCGTAGCCGAAGCACGACTGCACCGCGCCGAACCCGCGCATGGCGCCGGTGGGCGGGTTGTTCGTATACGCGCCGACGGCGTGAATGAGCGCGTTCGGGACGCGGTAGGGTCCCGCGCCAAAGCACGCCGCGTTGGCGACGACGGCGAACGTCGACGACGCGTACGCGCCTCCGTCGAGGACGATGGACGCGCGAACGAAGACGAGCTTCCCATCGCGCGTCGCGCCGTGCTGGTACCACATCCGCGCGGGGTGGCGATGCACGTGCCCGTAGAAGGACTCCTCTCGGCCGTACGTCATCCGCACCGCGCGCTTTGTCGCGAGTGCGAGAAGGCACACGTGGATCTGGAGCGTGACGTCCTCGCGCGCGCCGAACGCGCCACCCACACCCGCGAGCACCAGGCGTACTTTCTCCTCCGGAAGACCCAGGCAGGGCGCGATCTGACGCAGGTCCTCATGGAGCCACTGGGTCGCGACGTGGAGCGTGACTCCGCCGTCCTGACCCGGGATCGCGAGACCCGCCTCGGGCCCGAGCGCAGCCTGGTCCTGCATCGCGACCTCGTACTCGCCCTCGACGACGACGTCGGCCTTCGCGGCGGGATCGCCGTGCACGACACGCACGTCCTCGATGACGTTGCCGTCTTTCGGGTCGTGCAGCTTCGGAGCATCCGGCTGTAGCGCGGCGACCGCGTCGGTGACCGCGGGCAGGAGCTCGTATTCGACCTGGATCGCCTTGGTCGCGAGGCGCGCCTGTTCCGGGTCATCCGCCGCGACGAGAGCGACCGGCTCGCCGACGTAGCGCACGACGCGCGTCGCGAGCATCGGCTGATCTGCGCGCATAAGGCCGAACTTCTCCTGTGTCGGGAGATCGTCCGACGTGATCACCGCGCGCACGCCCGGCATGCCGCGCGCGGCCGCGACGTCGACACGAACGATGCGCGCGTGCGCGTGCGGGCTCCGC
>DATDEH010000007.1 GCA_036523395.1 Candidatus Limnocylindria bacterium
GGCTTCCGCGCCGTGATCGCGCCTCGTCTCGCCGACATCTTCCGCGCGAACTGCCTCAAGAGCGGGCTCGTGCCGGTCGAGCTCGATCCGAACACGGTCGCGACGCTGCTGCGGCTGGTGTCGGACGACCCGCGAGCTGAGATCACGGTCGACGTCGAGGCGCGCACGGTCGAAGCGCCCGTCGTGCGCGCGAGCTTCGCGCTCGACGACGATGCGCGCACGCGGTTGCTCGAGGGCCTGGACGACGTCGCGCTCACGCTCGGGCACGCGGACGAGATCACGAAGTACGAATCCACGCGAGCGTCCTGGCTACCGAGCCTCCGCGACTGAGTTCCGCTCGCCGACATAGGATTTCGTCTTCACATCTGGAGGTGCCACATGGCAGCGAAACGTCAGGCGCGCGCGAAGTGGAATGGCGACCTCGCGACCGGTAGCGGCGAGGTCAGCTCGGTCACGAGCGGCAAGTTCAGCTCTCTTCCGGTCTCGTGGGGCGCTCGGACCGAAGCACCGCAGGGGAAGACAAGTCCAGAGGAGCTGCTCGCCGCAGCCCATGCGAGCTGTTTCGCGATGGCGCTGTCCGCCGGTCTCGCGAAGGGCGGCACACCGCCCGAGACGCTCGAGGTGACATCGACGGTCACCTTCGACAAGGTCGGCGAGAACTGGACCGTTGTGTCGAGCGATCTCCAGGTCACGGGCGTCGTGCCGGGGCTCAACGAGGCCGGGTTCGCGAAAGCTGCGGAAGGCGCGAAAGACGGTTGCCCGATCTCGCGGGCGCTGAAGAACAACGTGAAGCTCTCGGTCAAGTCCACGCTCGCCCCTTAGCGCGAGGTCGTGCCGCGCGCGACCGCGCTCCTACCGGATCTCACGCCGCTTCGCCGCCACCGATCGTTCCGTTTGCTGTGGTCCGGGCAGCTCGTTTCGAACGTCGGCACGCAGATGCGTCTCGTCGCGTTGCCCTACCAGATCTACCTGCTCACCGGCTCGCCGTTCCACGTCGGGCTCCTGGGCCTGTTCCAGGCGCTCCCGCTCATCAGCCTGCCTCTCCTCGGCGGCGTGCTCGCGGACCGTGCAGACCGCCGGCGCGTCCTCATCGCGACGCAGAGTGGGCTGATGGCGAGCTCGCTCGTCCTCGCGCTCGTGACCCAGCTCGGGTCCACCGAGCTCTGGATCCTCTACGCGCTCACCGCGGTCTCAGCGTCGTTCTCCGCGTTCGATCAGCCGGCGCGCGGTGCGCTGGTGCCGAACCTCGTCGACCGTGCTGAGCTGCCCGCCGCGATCGCGCTCAACCAGATGCTGTATCAGACCGCTGCCGTCGTCGGCCCGGCGGTCGGCGGTGTCGTGATCGCGTCGTACGGAGTGGCCGCCGCGTACTGGATCGACGCGATGACCTTCGCTGCTGCGATCGCCGCGGCGGTGGCGCTCCGGGCTCCGAAACAGGTCGTCGCGTTGCCACAGTCGGTCATGGAGTCGGTCGTCGAGGGCCTTACCTACGTCGTGCGAAACCGCCTGCTCTTCTCGGAGATGGTGATCGACCTTCTCGCGATGTTCTTCGGCTCGGTGCGCGCGCTGATGCCGTTCTACGCCGAGCAGGTCTTCAGGGTCGGCGCGCAGGGCCTCGGCCTGCTGTTCGCCGCGCCCGGCGTCGGCGCGCTCGTCGCCGTCGTCACGTCCGGTTGGGTGTCGCGCGTGCGTCGCGTGGGCATCGCGGTGATCGTGGCCGTCTGTGCGTGGGGCCTCGCGATCGCGGCGTTCGGCCTGATGACCGAAGGCATGTTCGCGCTTGCGCTCGTACTCGTCGCGCTCGCGGAGGCGGCCGACGTGCTCAGCGCGATCTTCCGGAACGTCATCCTGCAGGGCGCGGTGCGCGAGGAGCTGCGTGGTCGCCTCACCGCGATCCACGGCCTCTTCGTCATCGGCGGTCCGAATCTGGGTCAGGTGCGCGCCGGCGCGGTGGCCGCGCTCGTGTCGCCGCAGTTCTCCGTGATCACTGGTGGTCTTGCCTGCATCGTGTCCGCGTTCGCCGTCGCGATCTGGGCGCCGGAGCTCCCGCGCTATGACCGGACCGCGACCCGCGACGCGGTCAGTCCGGAACCGGTCTGATCACCCAGCTCCTGGCGCGCGCGCCGTTCGTGTCAGCGCCTCGTGCGGTCGAGCCCCACAGCACGTGGGACCATCGTCCTTGCGGAACGGTGCACAGCGCCGCATCAGCGGTGTAGCGCGTGACGCACGCTAATTCGTTGGATCAGCGAAAAGGAGATCACCATGACCATCACGTTGAACGGCGAAGAGACCGGCGCGGAGCAGGCGGGAACAGCGGCACCGAAGAGCGAGGTGGCGACGATCGATCGTCGCTTCGTTGGCCTGATAAAGGCCGATCGTGCGGAGATCCGAAGCGCTGCGGTGGGCGCCGTCCTCGCGCAGAAGGACGTCTCGATAGATCGCGCCGGGCTCCGGGCGATCGTGGCCGGCGGGTCGATCCGCATGTCGCAGGGCGCGGCCGGGACGATCCTTGCCGGTGGTGCGACGAGCATCCGTCAGGGCGGCGCGGGAACGATCTTCTCACTCGGGCCCACCCAGATCGAGCAGGGCGGAGCCGGCACCCTCATCGCGGGTAGCGCGACCGTAGGCAAAGGCGGTGTCGTGCTGTTGGCAGTGACGCCGCGCCTTGAGGTCGAGGAGGGCGGCCGGGTGTTCGGTGGCCCCGTGGCGGCCGTCGCGGCGGCCATCGGTGTCGCCATCGGCTTCGCGCTGGGTGCGCTCGTGCTTCGGCAGCGTCGCTCGTGACCGCTACTTGACCGTGACCACCCAGTACACGCCGTAGTCCTCCATCCACTGCGCGCCCTCGATGAGCGGCCGTAGATAGAGCCGATACGTACCCGGTGCCGTCGGTGCCTGGATCGTGAACTGGAACCACGAGACCTGACCCGGGCCGACGTAGTCCGCTGGCTGCGCCGCGATCCGGTTGTAGCGCGGCCATCCCGTCGCCGGTGTTCCGAGCTGACCGTCGCCTCCGAGCGGCGTCGCCTTGTCCTGTCCCGGCTCGGGGCCCCAGGTCCCGAGATACGCGACCTCGCCCATGCGCCCTGAGACCCAACCGAACGATCCGCTGTTCTTGAACGCCACGACGGCGGTCGACGTCTCGCCGGGGCACAGCGTCGGATACCCGCTCTGTCCGTACCACGATGCGTGGAAACCGCGGACGCCGGACGGAACAGTCGCCGGCGGAGCGATGCCCGGCCCGACGTCACCCGTGCATCCGACCGGCGGGTTTGGTGACGGCAATGGCGACGGAGTCGGGCTCGGCGCAGGTGTCGCGGTGGGTGCGGGCGCAGGCGTGGGACTCGGAGCGCCCTGGCCGAGCGTCGTGAGCCGACCGGTGATGACGTCCGCGGTGCCGAGCGTCTCGCCCGCTGCGTCGACCCGGTAGTTGTTCGACGGCAGATCGACGAACGCGAACCAGCCCTTGCCGTCGGTCTTCGCCGAGCGGACGATCGCGCCGCTCGCCTGCGAGAACAACAGCACCTGTGTCTGGGCGAGCACGGTGCCGTCGCTCGTGTGGGCGATGCCACGCAGGTGACCGGTCGTTGGCTGCGTCTTCCATGTCATGGGCGGCACGTTCGCCGTCGAGGCGAAGATCGGCGGTGTGATCGCCTCGTACGAGGAGACCTGCGTCAGCGCCCGCTCGAGCTCCGCGCGGCTCGCGGCGCCGCTGCGCGTGCCTGCGTCGGTCATCGCGTCCGGCGTGCGGTACGAATACCCGACCCAGCCTGCGCTGTAGTTGCCTGCGGTCGACGGAGCGACTGCGGTGCGCACCTGACGCACGGTCGCGGCGATGTCATTGAGATATGGCGCGGACCCGACGACGGACTGGCGTCCGTACTGCGCATCCTTCGCGTAATCACTCCACTCCTGATACATGCGCCGCTGGTCGGTCGGGGTCGTCTGGTCGCGCTTGTAGTTCATGGGGATGTTGAGATCGAGGATGCCTTCGCGCATCCAGCCGTCCCAGTCCTGCAACTGCTCGGCGTACGCGCGGGTGTTCGTCCAGCCCCCCTGCGCTTGCGGGCCGTTCCCGTAGGTGATCGTGTCGGCGCTCACGCGCACGCTCGGCCGGATCGCGAAGCTCTCGATGTAGACCTTCCGCACGATCCCGGTGATCTGATCGCGGCGCCACTGCGCCCACTGAGGATCGGATGCCACGGGCCGATCGGTGCGACCGGTCGCCTGCTGGAAGCGCGCGACCGCGACCGGGTTGTAGCCCCACGTCGGCTGGCCGGCCTGGCTGTTGCCGTCGGGATAGCGGATGCGGTCGAGGTTGATGCCGTCGACCGCGTAGTTCGCGACGATGCTCGTCGCGGTGTCCACGATCCACTGCGCCGCGTCCGGGTGCCCGGGATCCACGAGCCAGTCGGTCCCCGACTGCATGACGCCGTCATCGCGTGACATGAGCCAGTTCGCGTAGCCGGTCGCCGACGGGCCGTGCTGGTTGAACGCGTGCGCCGGAGATGCCGGCGTCGCCGGCGTACCACCGGTGCGCCAGAAGGCCGTCGCGATGACCCAGGCATGGACCTCGATGCCCTCCGCGTGCGCTTTGTCGATGAGGGTCTGCAGCGGATCGAACGGGAACGGCGCGACGCCCGGCTGGTCGGTGCGCGGCACCGACGCACGATTGCAGAAGCAGTCGCCGCGGCGAACAGCTTGCACGACGATCGCGTTGAGGTGTGCGGCCTTCGTGCCGGCGACGATCGCGTCGATGTGCGGCGCGTCGAACAGATCGTCGCCGAAGGCGTCGACCCAGTACGCGCGGAACTGACCCCCGGGCGGCGCCGCGGCATCGAAATCCGCGGACTGCGACTGCTGCGGGAGCCAGACAAGTGCCAATACGGCGACGAGCGCCAGCCCGACCTTCCTCACTACCCCAGTAACGATGAGGCAACGGCGTGTGTCGCGGGCGGGTGATATTTGGTCCTTTCTTCTCACGCTCTAACGCACAAGCGGCCGAGCGAGCCCACGTCACTAAACTCGCCGCGATGCCCCGGCCATTTCGCTTCGCGGTCACTGCACGCTACGCCGGCACCGGTACGAAATGGCGAGATGTCGCACGCCGCGCGGAAGATCTTGGGTACGACGTGCTGCTCGTGACCGATCACATGGGTCCGCAGTTGGCACCCATACCAGCGCTCATGGCCGCGGCCGATGCGACGACGCGTCTGCGCGTCGGCAGCTTTGTGTTCGCGAACGACTACCGCAATCCGGTCATGCTCGCGAAGGAAGTCGCGACGATCGACGTGCTCTCAGGCGGCCGAGTCGAGGTGGGCATCGGGGCGGGATGGAAGACCGGCGACTATCGCGAGCTCGGCATCCGCTACGACGCCCCCGCGGTCCGCGTGAGCAGGCTCGAGGAATCCGTCGTTCTCCTGAAGCGCCTGCTGAGCGAGGAGCACGTCGACCACGCTGGCAAGCACTACACGGTGCACGGCGCGAACATCGTGCCCCGGCCGCTGCAGCGACCGCATCCGCCACTCATGATCGGCGGCGGCGGGCCGCGCGTTCTCCGCCTGGCCGCGCAGCAGGCCGACATCGTCACCTTCGCGCCGCAGGTGAATGCCAGCGGCCGCCCACGCCTTGATGCGATCACGGAGAAGGCGCTCACCGAGCGAGTGATGCGCTTTCGCGCGGCGGCGGGCGACCGGGCCGAACGCATCGAGCTCAACGTGTTCGTGTTCGATGCCGCGGTCACCGACCGCGCTCGGTCGCTCATGGCCGCCGTGAGCGGATATCTGCGTCGCGCGGCGAACGGCCTCGTGCGCAGCCCGTTCGTGCTCTACGGGTCACGCGCATCATTGCGCGAGCTTCTGTTGGAGCGCCGCGAGCGCCTCGGCCTGAGCTACATCTCGGTGCCGGGCAACGCGATGCGCGAGTTCGCGCCGATCGTTGCGGAGCTGCGCGGGACCTAAGGGGTCTTCGTCGGGGTCGGGGTCGGCACCGGCGTGTTCGTCCGCGCCGGTGTCGGTGGGTGCGGCCGTGCGGATCTGGACGGTCGGGCTCGGGGAGGGCGATGCGGACTGGCTCACGCTCGGCGACGGCGAGCTCGCTGTGCCCGCGAATCGGGAGAGGCCGCCGCCCAGGAGCACGCCGATGAGAAGGAGTGTGACCAGACCGCCGGCAACGGCGGCCAGGATCAGGTCGATCCAGCGCGGTCGCTAGGCTGTCCGCCCGATGAACGACCCGGCGTTCTTGGCCACGGTCGTACGCCGCACGCGGAGGAACTTCTTGATGCCGATGCGCTTCACGATCGGTCGCATGAAGCCGTCGAAAGCCGGCAGCGCATCCGCCACGTCGATGATCTCGGGGCTCGTGATCTCGATCTCGCCGCCGCCCCAGCGAACGACCCCACCGCCGGCCGCGCGCAGGTTGCGGCACCAGTCCGTTCCCTCGCCCCAGGGCAGCGGCAGAACGAATCCGTCGGCCGTCGGGCGGATCGCGATGGGCGTGGAGTACAGCTTCCCGGATCGACGGCCTCGATGACGTACCACCGCCCAGATCGGGATGAGTCCGGTCTCGGCCACGCGAAGGGCGATGGGGCCCGTGGCCTTCGCGATCCGGACGATCAGGTTCTTCTCCATGAGTGATGCCTCCACCATTTGCTCCCGCTGCTATGATTCAATCATCTGATTGATTAGACGTCAAGCGACAACTCCCGCAGAGCCTCGGAGGGACGCGCTCGTCGCCGCGGCGTACCAGATCCTCGCCACCCGTGGCTTCGAGGGGCTCCGCACGCGCGAGGTCGCCGCGGCGGTCGGCGTAAACATCGCGACGCTCCACTACTACTTCCCGCACAAGGAAGATCTGATCCGCGGCGTGGTGGCTCACGCGATGGGCCGTTTTCGCGGAACGCTCGGTGGCGCAGGCTCGGCCGAGGATCAGCTGCGCGCGCATCTCCGTGGCCTCCGTCGTCTCTCGCGCGATGAGCCGGAGCTGTTCACCGTGATGGCCGAGCTCGCGATCCGCGGCGTGCGTGATGTGTCACTGCGCAGGATCGTCGGCGGCACCGACGACGCCTGGCGCGCGATGTTGAGGACGCTCCTGCGTCGCGCGAAGGATGAGGGCGCGGTCGCAAAGGGCCTGGACCCGGATGGCATGGCCGCGGTGATCGTCGCGACGCTCAAAGGGACGTTCATGCTCCCGGCGTCAGAGCCTGAGAACGTCGAGCGCACGTTCCGGCAGCTCGAGACGCTGGTGGGACTTCGCGCGAAACGGACCGCGATGGCGAGCGGTCGGGCGAAGCGCTAGACGAAGCGCTCCGCCTTCCATTCGATGCCGAGCTCGCTCGGCGGCCCCATGTAGCCGAGCATCGCGGACGCGGCAACGACCGCCGGGCTCGCGAGATACCCGAGACCGCCCACGCCCATGCGATTCGCCCAGTTGCGATTAAAGGACGTGATCGCGGTCTGGCCCTTCGCGAGCGCGTCGGGACCCTGACCGAAGCACGGCCCGCACCAGGACTCGCGGATCTCCCCGCCGACCGAGCGGAACACATGGGCGATCGACTCGCCGCCGAGTCTCGCGTCGGTCCGCTCGATGTCCTTCTTGACGGCGCCGGACCCGGGGAAGATCACGAACTCGTTCGCGGCGCGCTTCGCGCCTTTGTCCCGCGCCGCGCGCAGGACGAGCGCCGCCTCGAGCAGATCTCCATATCCGCCGTTCGTGCATGAGCCGATGAACGCCTTGTCGAACGCGATGTGCTCGCGCGCGACCTCGTCCGCGGGGAACGCGTTGCCGGGGCTGAACGGCTTCGCGATGAGCGGCACGACCTCGGAGAGATCGAGGACCTCGTCGATCTCGTACATCGCGTCGGCGCCAGGACCGAAACGCGGGTAGGGGAGGTCGGTGAAGCCCTTCTCCCGATACCACGCGTAGGTGAGGTCGTCCGGCGCGAAGATCCCATTCGTCGCCTCGCCCTCGGCCATCATGTTCGCGATCGTGTTGCGGTAGCTCATCGGCAGTTGTTTGTCGGCGTCGACGAACTCGACGCTCATGCCCTCCGCCTGCTTCGCGCCCCAGCGTGCCAGCAGCGCGAGCACGACGTCTTTGCCACTCACCCAGGGCTGCAGCCGCCCTTTGAACACAACGCGCCGCTGGCCCGCGACCGTGAAGTACACGTAGCCGGTCGCCCAGCCGAAGCCGAGCGTCGTCGAGCCGACGCCGTATCCGAGCGCGCCGTACGCGCCGTAGGCGCGGCTGTGCGAGTCGGCGCCGGGAACGAGCGCGCCGGGGACGACGAGACCCTGCTCCGGGAAATAGAAGTGAAAGATACCGTCACCCGGTGTCGCGTAGTGCGGACGCGTGATGCCATGGAGATCGGCGAACTGCTTCCCGATCGCCGTCTGCTTGTCGTCGGCCTCACGATGGTTGAACACGAAGTGATCGTTCGCGACCGCGATCTGGCGCGGTCGGATCGTGTCGCCGCCGGTGATCTGATTGAAGGTGTGGATCGAGAACGGCGCAGTGCCGTCCGACGCCGGCAGGAGGTCCGCGTACACGCGAAGCGTCGCGCCAGCGCGAACGACGGCGTCCTTGTCTACGCGGTGCGCCCAGAGGATCTGCTCGGTCGACGTGAGCTTGCGCGCGGTATCGGGGTCCGGCCACGAGATATCGGGCGCGCGGAGGACCGAGTCGCGGAACTCGCGTCGCCCGATCTTGATGATCCCGCCGGAGCGGCGGATGTCGTCCTCGGCCGGGGAGAGCGCCGCCGGCTCGTAGGTCTTGCCCTGCGTCTCGTTGCTGAGCGTGCGTGTCTCTGGATCGAACACGAATGCATCGCCCTCCTGCGCGTCCTCCACCGCGGCGCGGCTCTGCACCACGTGCAGGCCGAGGTTGAGCGCGTTGCGGCGGAAGATGTCGCCCATGCCCGCGCCGCAGACGATGACGAGCTCCCGGCCCGCCTCGTCGCCGACGCCCTTGAGCCCCGCCGGGCTCATCTCACGCGACGACCCGATCGCGAAGCGGTCGCCGGCGATGACGAAGTTCTCGCCGCGGTGTACGCGCTCGCGGAAGTCCGGCATGAGGAAGCGGAACGAGCCCGCTCGCCAGCGGTGATCCAGTGTCTCGAGGCTCTCCGACACGCAGTCGTTCGACGGCGTGATCTGGTCCGTGTCGATCGCGTTGAGCTTCTTCCCCGGCACCTTGGGGTCCCAGAAGATCAGCGCTTTCCCGCGTATCGCGCGACCGCCGTCGTCTCGTGGGCCACCGGCGTGGTCGGGTCCGGCGATCGTTCTTGCGTCGACGCCGGGCAGTAGCTTGGCTGGTCGGATGGTCTGGGTCATTGCTTCGATTGTGGCACTCTGCCGCTTGTGTGCTGCGTCTTCATCCTGCTTGCGTTCTTCACGCCGCGGATCGTGCTGTTCGTGATGTGGCTCTTCACGAACTACTTGAGCCGCGCGTTCGACGGATTCGTCATGCCGTTCCTGGGGTTCTTGTTCTTACCCACCACCACGCTCGCGTACGCGATCGCTCAGAACGAGCTCGGTGGTGTGAACGGCCTCGGATTGATCGTCATCCTCATCGGCCTCGCGGTCGATATCGGCCTGCTCGGGGGCGGCGCGCGACGACGGCGCGGCTAGCTCTTCGCGAGCCGCTCCAGCTCGGCATCGGTCAAGAGACGATCCGAGGCTTTCGCCGATTCGAAGACGCGGGCGATACGTTCGCGCGTCGGCTCGAAGCCATGAGACTCGAGCCAGTACACGACGTTCGACTCCCCGCTCATCGGGCCGACCTCGATCCGCTGCTCGCGGCCGAGCACCGAGGCCGGAACACCGCTGTACACGCGGTCCGCCAGAGCGCGGTCACCCTTTCGCAGCGCTTTGATCACGGCGGCCGCGTGCACTCCTGTTCCGGTGCGGAAGGCGTCGGAGCCCAGCGCCGGATAGTTCGGCGGGATCGGAATGCCGCAGTGCTCCGCGACGAGCGCCGCGTATTCAGCGAGCGGTGTGAGGTCGCGGTCGATGAGACCCCAGATCTGCATGTTCACGAGCAGCTGGTCCATCGAGGTGTTGCCAACACGTTCGCCGATCCCCAGTGCGCAGCCGTGAACGCGGTCGGCGACCGCCGTCGCGGTGAGTGCGTTGATCGTTCCGAGGCCGCGGTCGTTGTGCCCGTGATAGTCGAGCTTGACCTCCCGGCCTTTGATGACGTCATCACGGAGGAACGTCAGGAGATTGCGCACGCCTTCGGGCGTGGCATGGCCGACCGTGTCGGAAGCGCAGATACGTTCCGCGCCGCAGCCAATCGCAGTGTCGTACAGCGTGCTGAGCGTTTCCGGGTCCGCCCGCGTCGTGTCCTCGGTCACGAACATCACCGGCAGCCCGTTCTTCACGAGCGTCGTCACCGACTCCTCGACGTTCCTCAGCATCGTGTCGAGCGACCAATCCTCCGCGAGGCGGCGGATGGGCGACGATCCGATGAAGGCGCAGCTCTCGATCTTCACCCCGGACTGGATCGCGGTCTCGATCGCGCCCTGCACGTCGACCGGATGCGTGCGGATCGCCTGGTTCGGGCGCAGCTTCTTGAGCTTCGTCGTTTCCTTCGCGAGCTCGACGATCTCCGCGCGTGCGCGCGGCGATGCGCCGGGGAGCCCGATGTCCGCGGTGTCGATGCCGAGCTGATCCATCAGCTGGAGGAGCCGCTTCTTCACCGCGAGCGGCGGGTTGCGCACCGACGGACCTTGCAGTCCGTCGCGGAGCGTCTCGTCGTCGAGCTCGACGGCGCGGTAGTCCGCCTTCATCGCGCGGCCGTCGCGGTTCCAGTCGTAGATGAGGTGATCGAGTTCGCTCATCGCCCTTCCTTCGGCGCGGGCTCGGGCGCGAGCGCGAAGCCGACGCGAGCGCCGACGCTCCAGCGCAAGAAGACGAGATCGACGGCGTCGAATCCGGCGTGGCGCGCCGCGGTGAACGTGTAGCGGGTCGTGATGCCCGCGAACGTAGTTGCCTCGAGGCGGTCCCGCAAACGCGCGCGGTCCGGTGTGCCGCCGGCACTCTCGGCCGCTGCGTCGATGAGGGCGAGCGCGTCGTAGGCGGTCGCCGCGAGCGTGCTCGCCGCGCCATGGCGAGCGGTGAATG
>DATDEH010000008.1 GCA_036523395.1 Candidatus Limnocylindria bacterium
ATCGAGACATACATGCCGTTGGTCGACATCTGGGAGAGGTCGAGCAGCGCCTGCACCCGCGAAATCTCGCGTTCGCCGCGGAGCTTCAGCGCCACGCCGGCCGAGACGCCGTGAGCGAGCGCGAACGTGAACGCGGCGATGACGTGCAGGAGCACGATCCATTGGTACAGCCCTTCCACGGCGCGAGAGGTTACCGGATATCGGTGGGACGGTCGATGTCGCGTCGCCACGACCCTGCGGGATCGTGCTGCGCCCACCACTGCTCATCGAGCCGTTCGGTGTTCAGCTCGCTCACGATCGCGCGGAGGCGGCGCTCGCCGTCCTCGACGAGACGCGCTGCGGCGGCGCGGGCCGCGGAGACGCGGAAGAGCGCGGGCATCGGCCATGCCTCGTCCTTATCGGCGAGCGCGACCACGTCGGCCGTGCTCGCACGCGCGCGCTCGGACATCGCGCGCAGCAGGGCGGGTTTGATATCGGGCATGTCGCCACCGACGAGCAGTGCCCACTCGGTCGTCACTCCTTTAAGAGCCGAGGCCAGGGCGACGAGCGGACCTTGATCCGCGGCGGGATCGCGGACGACGCGGACGGATGTCCCGAGCAACGGCAGCTGCGGCTCGGCCGCGCCGGTCGCGAGCACGAGGACGATCTCGCCGCACGCGGTCGCGAGCGCGCGAAGCGGGCGCCAGAAGAGCGGCCCGCCTTCATAGGTGTGGAGGAGCTTGTTCGGCGGGAAGCGCCGCGAGCTGCCGCCCGCGAGCAGGACACCGGTGACCTCACTCACGCGCGGCGCACCTCGACCACGGCGTTGTAGTCGGGCACGAGCGCGACCTCGTCGCGACGACCGGCCGCGATGAGCGGGTTCGCCTCGGGGAAGAACATCTGGACATTGCGAGGCCGGATCGGCGCGACATGCACGCGCGCAGCCACCTCGCCCGTTTCCGATCGCACGCTCACGGCATCCCCATCGCGGAGACCGAGCTCGCCAACGTCGTCGCTGGACATGAACAGCGCGTCGCGCCCGGCACCCGTCAGCGGGTCGCGCTCCTTGAACACCATCGTGTTGAACTGCTTGCCGCGGCGCGTCGATAGAAAGAAGCGCCCGTCGGCGACCGCCAGCTCCTGCGGCGCGACCGGGATGAAGCGCGCGCGGCCGTCCGGCGTCGGGAAGCGCCAGCCGTCGCAGAGGCGTTCCCCACCCCACTGGAACTGGTCGCCGCTCCTCGTGAAGTGCTGGATGCCGTCGTAGACGCGGACGACGCGCGCGATCTCGTCGCGGATCTGCTGCGCGGTCGAGAACGTGACCATGCGTGCATTCTGCGGATCGACGCGGCGCGCAAGGTCGACGAAGATCTCCCACTCCGCGCGCGCCTCGCCGACGCGCGGTCCCGGTATCTCCGGGCTGAAGAGGACGCGCCGCTCGGTCGTCGTCTCGGTGCCGCCGCCGGGCTGCTCGTAGCGGGTCATCGCTGGGAGCAGCACGACGTCCTCGCCGTCGACGAGCATCTGTGACGAGACGACGATGTCCTGGTGCACGCGAAGCGGCACGCGCTCGAGCGCGCTGCGGACGGCGTCGGGGTCGGGCAGCGTCTCGAGGAAGTTGCCGCCACTCGAATAGAGGACATCGATCGCACCGCGGCCGCCGGCTTCGACCATTTCCGCCGCCGATAGCCCGCGCTCGCTCCGGATCGGGAAGCCGTACGCGCGCTCGAGCTCGCGCGCTGACTCGGCCGTTATCGACACGCCGCCCGGGAAGACCGTCGCGTACGCGCCCATCTCCGCACCGCCCTGTACGCCGGAGTGTCCGCGCACCGGCATCAACCCGGCGCCGGGCCGCCCGACATTGCCGCGCGCGAGTGCGACGTTGATGAGCGCGAGGACGTTGTCGGTGCCGCAAGAGTGCTGCGTCATGCCCATCGACCAGACGAACACCGTCGCATCCGCCTTCGCGTACATCTTCGCGAAGCGCCGCATGTCAGCGAGCGACGCGCCGCTCCAGCGGGCATAGTCCGCGAACGACGTGCGCGCGAGAGAACGGCGCAGCTCGTCGAAGCCGGTCGTGTGGTCGCGGACGAAGCTCTCGTCGATGCCGTTTTCCTCGATGAGCACCTTGAGCACGCCGTTGAGGAACGCGACGTCGCCGCCGGTGTGCGGTGCGAAGAACTCGTCGGTGATCTTCGTCCCGAATAACGCGCTCTCCGGTGACGACGGCACCCAGTAGCGCTCGAGGCCGGGCTCGCGCAGCGGATTGATGACCGCGACCTTGGTTCCACGTCGGCGCGCGATGTCGAGGTACTTCATGAACACGGGCTGCGCGTTCGCGACATCCGAGCCGACGAGGACGACGAGATCCGCCTTGAGCACATCGGTGTACGAGCAGGTCGTCGCGGCGACGCCGATCGTGCGCTTCAGCGCGCCGGTCGAGGGCGCGTGGCAGATCCGCGCGGCGTTGTCGATGTTGTTCGTGCCGAGGAAGCGCGCGACCTTCTGCGCGACGTAATAGACCTCGTTCGTGATCCCGCGAGCCGTGAGGTAGAAGCCGATGCGGTCCGGCTTGCTCGCGCGCACTCGCGCCGCGACGAGGTCGAGCGCGATGTCCCACGAGACGCGGCGGAAGCCGGGCTCGCCGCGGCGGCGGAGCATCGGGTATGCGAGGCGGCCGAGCCCCCGCAGCTCGGCGCCGCTCCGCTTTCGTAGCGCGGCGACGTCGGCGAGCGCGTCGGGATCCATCGCGCGCATCGTGTTGAGCGAGAGGAGCGAGAGGCGTGTCGTGCAGAGATGGATGCCCTCGATCGTCCAGTCGCGGAAGCCGCTGACGCCCAGCGCGCAGCCGTCGCACACGCCCCGCGAGAGGATCCGCCAGGCGTAGAGCGGCGCGTGGCGGTTCTCCCACGCCGCGCGCGCCATCTCAAGATAGTGGTGCGGCTTCGTGCGTCCGACGCCGAACGGCGCGAGGCCGGCCCAGAGGCGCGGCTTCATTGCGCTAGTCTGCCAGCGACAGGGAGGTGACCCGCATGGCAGGCAAGGCGCATCGGACCACTCACCGCTCGAGCACCGGAACCAAGCTCTATGCCGTCCGCGACGCGAAGGGCCGCTTCAAGGACATCCAGACCTATAAGCGCGCGCAGGGTGCCGACATCAAGCGACGGAGCAAGAAGGAGAAGTAGGCCCCGCGTAGACATCAAGGTCGGCGACACGGCGCGACGCTCGATGCTCGTGACCGACGAGCAGATCGAGCTGTTCGCGCGGCTCTCCGGTGACCGCAACCCGCTCCATTTCGACGAGGACTTCGCGCGCAAGACGAAGTTCGGCCGGCGGGTCGTCCACGGCGGCGTGACCAGCGCGATCCTGAACGCGCTCGTGGCGGAGGACGTGCCGGGACCGGGCAGCGTCTTCATGGAGCAGCACCTGAAATACACCGCGCCGGTGCATCCCGGCGACACGATCACCGCCGACCTCGTCGTACTGAAGGCGCGCGAGGACAAGCCCGTCTACACCGTGGCGGTCAAGGTCACGCGGCAAGACGGGGTCTCGGTGCTCGAGGGCGAGTGCGTCGTCTACGTCATGCGGACGCAGGGTTGAGGGGCTGCGGAGCGCTCCTGGGCCTCGCCATCGGTGACGCGCTGGGCACCACGAATGAATTCGAGAAGCTGGCCGCGCCGCCCTTTCCCGAGCTCGCCACCGAGCATCTGACCGAGATCGTCGGCGGCGGACCGTTCGGCTTGAGAGCCGGCCAGGTCACGGATGACACGCAGATGGCCTGCTGCCTCTACGGAAGCCTGTCGACACTCGGTCACTTCGACGCGAGCGACGTGGCCGCGCGCTACGTCAGATGGTCCGAGGTGGCGTTCGACATCGGTGCGCAAACGCGCAGCTCGCTCTCGGTCGTCGCGAAAGGCGAGGCTCCGTTGGAGGCAGGCAGGATCGTGTGGCTCAAGTCTGGATCTCAGGCTGCCGGGAACGGTTCACTGATGCGGACCGCGCCGATCGGAGCCTTCCTCGCCGCGTCGGAGCACGAGCGGCGGATCGCGGCACTCGACGACTCCGCGATCACGCACTTTGATCCTCGCTGCCGCCTCGCCTGCGCCGCTTTCAACGCCGCCGTCGCGGCGGGTGTCCTGGGCGCGGCCGACCCGACGGTGCTGTGGCAGGCCGCATGGGACGAGCTGCCGGTCGCTGCGGAGCTTCTGGGCGGACAGTACGACGACGAGTTGGACTTGGCGGTCGCCGCGTTGCAGGCCGATCTTCGCGCGGCAACGCAGAACGACCCGGAGCTCTACACGTCCGAGCTTCACCTCCACAGGCATCAAGGCTTCGTCCGCGTCGCGTTTCGGCTGGCGTTCTGGGAGCTCCTTCATCGGCTGACGTTCCGTGATGCTGTCCTCGACGCGACGAACCGGGGCGGAGATGCGGATACGAACGCGGCGATCGTCGGAGCCCTGATCGGTAGTCGTGTCGGCACCGAAGGGATCCCGAGCGCGTGGCGGAAGACGGTGCTTGACTGCAAACCGAGCGGTCCTGCGGTCTGGTCGACGACGTATCACCCGCAAATCTTCGGTTGCTGAGTAGGCCTCGTGGAGAGTCGCATGGACCGCGAAGTCACTCTCGTGCTCGTGCGGTCAGATGACACGACCGTTGGCGCACTGCCGAGCTTCACCGTCGGCACGCGGTGGTGGCCGGACGTGGCCGACGTCGTTGAGGCGTGCCGCGCTATCTACGGCGTCGACGTCACGATCCTCCGTCTTCTCGATGCCCAGCCCGCGACGCCGCGAGGCGGGATGGGCGGCAAGGTGACCTACACCGCGGAGTTCAACGGTGTTCTGCCCGCGGCAACGAGACCATGGACAAGCCCATTACCTGACGACCCGTTGCGGGCACGTTGGGCGCGGCCCGGCGGACCAGCACATGACCTGGCGTGGGCGGACGAGCAGCTGATCGCCGTTGGTCGCCCACGACTGCGGCCCGCCATACAGATGAAGACCTGGAACCTCTCGAGCATCTGGCGTCTTCCGACGTCCGACGGTGACGTGTGGTTCAAGGCGGTCCCCCCGTTCTTCGCGCACGAGGGAGCGGTGATCCATGCGCTGGCGGCTCCGACGCTGCCACCGCTCGTGGCCTTCGACGATCTCGGTCGCACGCTCCTCGAAGACGTGCCCGGCGAAGTTCAGTTTCGGGCACCGCCCGAGCGCCATGCGGCGATGATCGACGCGCTCGTCGAGCTCCAGGCGGGGACCCTCGATCGGATCGGCGAGCTACTCGCGGCTGGCGCACCCGATTGGCGCGCGGCACCGTTCGCCCTCGCGGCCGCCGACGTGGTGGAGCGCGGAGGCGTTGGACTCGACACCGACCAGCGGCGCATCCTCGACCGGCTCGTCGCGAGTCTCGATGATCGTTTCAGCGCGCTGGCCGAGTGCGGCATTCCGGACACCTTCGTCCACGGCGACTTCCACACCGGCAACGTGCGCTGGACCGACGCGGGGCCCGTCATCTTCGACTGGGGCGACTGCGGCATCGGCAACCCGTTATTCGATCTGCCGGCCTTTGACCGCAACCTTGCCGCCGAACACCGTCCGGCCGCTCGAGCTCGCTGGATCGAGCAGTGGACCCTCAAGGCTCCGGGCAGCGATGCGGCGCGAGCCGTTGCGCTCATTGCGCCGATTGCCGCCGTCAGGTTGGCCGTGATCTACCAGGTCTTCCTCGACGGTATCGAGCGGACGGAACAGATTTACCACGAAGACGATGTCGCGGCGCAGCTGCGCGTGGCAGCACGGCTCGCGATCGAGGAGCGACCCTCGTAGGTAGCGCGCCGATGCATGCGCCGATGAGCCCTCGACGCTTACGAGCGCCGTGTGTTTCGCAGCCACCGGACCCGCGGGCGGAAGTTCGAGCTGCGAAAGATGTTCCCCACGCGCGACCACTGACGACGACCGTCAACGCGGCTGATCTCGCTCTCGACAACAGCATCGGGCAGACCGAACCGCCCAGCGACCGCCTGCAGCGTTCGTTCCCAGAATCGCTCCTCGCGACGCCCGCCCCCGAACATCATCGCGAGCTCCGTGAGCGGATCGTACGCACGGATCAGCACCTGGATCTGCAGGAGGATATCCGCGTTTTCTTGGGCTGCGTTGAATGTGATCCAGCCCGCGAACATGTGCCCCTCAGGCGTCATGAACGTGAACGACTCGTCGTCGGCGTAGATCACGAGCACGCCGGTCGACAGCACGACGCCACCGGGCACGTCGATGTTGATCACGCCGACCTCGCCCGGCGCGATCCCCGTGAGCGGCGCGAACATGCGCGGCACTCCCAGGCCGCGCGGCCAGAAGGTACTGAACTCGGCTTTCCACACGCGGATCACGTCCGCGGGACCCAGGTCCGCATCGTGGAGACGCGTCCGGAAGGTCTTCTGCCAGAGCTGGCCGAATCCCTGGAGCGCTCCGGACGGCCGGCGACCCTGAACGTTCGCGTTCAGCGCGCCTTCCGCGACCGCGCCCACATTCAGGGTGCGGACCGTGGCGGCCCAGTGATCGGTCGAGCGGCGATTGCCGCCGGGCTGAGCGTTCACGACCGCGCGGCCACGAGCGCCTGATCCTCAGCGACGTAGATGGCGATCGCTTCGTCGAGGCGCGTGAGCTCGAAGATCTGCCGGTAATGCTCGTTGAGGCCGCAGGCCGTGAGCCGCTGCTTCAGGCGGTTCGCGCGCACCAGCAGCGTCACCAGCAGGCCGATCCCGCCACTGTTCATGTAGTCGAGCCCACCAAAGTTCAGGATCACCACGCGCGTCCGCTCGCCCGACGCCTGGTTGTACGCCTCCATCAGCGGCCCCTCGGACTGGGCCGTGATGTCGCCACGGATATCGACGATGCTGGTCCGATCGTCGATGCGCCTCACGCCCATCACTGTCGTGCTCTGTGTCATCTCGGACCTCCCTCTCGCGCGAACGCGGTGTCCTCGCTTTCGAAGAGCTTCATGAAGTCGGATAGGCGCGTGACCTCGAAGATCTCGCGGTAGTGATCCGACAGGGCGCAGGCCTCGATCGCGCGCTTGTCTTTCCGCGCCCGCGCCAGCAGCCCGACGATGAGCGCGATGCCCTGGCTGTTGATGTAGTCGACGCCTGCGAAGTTCAAGAGGATCGTGTTCGAGGCGCGCTCCGCGTCCGCGTACGCGTCGTTCAGCGTCGCCTCGGCCGAGATGTCGATCTGCGCCGGCAGGTCGATCACCGAGACCGCGCCGCGCCGGCGCACTCTCGCCCGGTCACTGGTCAGCGCCATCGGTCGCCTCCTTCATCTTCACCACGAGCTCGACGGTGTGGTGACGGTCATCGCTGCTCACGCGCATGTCGTCGACCATGTTCTTGATCAGGAAGAGGCCCCAGCCGCGGGGCTTCTGCAGGCCGGCGAGCTTCGCCTCGAGATCCGGCGTGGCCGCTGGGGGGATCTCACGTCCCCCGCCCTGGTCGGTGATGCTCACGCGCAGCTCGCCGTCCGCCATCGCGACGCGGACCTTTACCGGCAGCTCGGCGCGACTCTGGTTGCCATGCTCGATGGCGTTCATCGTGGCTTCCGCGACAGCCGTCTTGAGGCGCTCGAGACGCTTGGGGCCCAGCCCGAGCGCACCGGCGGTCGCCGCGACGCGGTCCATCGCGAGACGCTCGTTGCCCTGCACGCTCGCGACGGAGAAATCGTCGACGACCGCGTCCTCAATAACACCCGCGGACCGGGTGAGGGTGACGAGAGTGATGTCGTCCTCCTGCTCCCACGCTGGACCCGTGAAGCGCTGCAGCGTCGTCAGTAGAACGTCGATGAGCGCTTGACCGCCGGGGTTCTCTGCGACAAGCCGGCGAAGACGTGGGAAGCCGAACATCTCACGGTCGCGGCTGTGGGCTTCGGCGAGACCATCGCTGTGGAGGAGCAGGCTCTCGCCAGGGCCGACCACGGCCTCCTTCTCCTCGTAGGTCATGCCGGCCATAAGGCCGAGCGGCATGCCGGTGGCGCGCAGCTCGACGACGCCTTGCGCGGTGCGGACATACGGGAGGTCGTGACCGGCATTCGCGTAACGGATCCGTCCCGTAGCGGGATCGAGGACGGCGAACAGGCAGGTCACGAACATGTTCGGCGGAATGTCGCCGTGCAGCAGGTCGTTCACTCGCGCGAGCACGCCACCCGGCGAGACGAGGCGAGGTGCGTCGGCGCGCAGGAAACTGCGCGTGGTGGCCATGACCAAGGCCGCCGGCACACCGTGTCCCGTTACGTCGCCGATGACCAGGCCGACCTGCCGCTGCGGGAGCTCGATGAAGTCGTAGAAGTCGCCGCCGACCTGGCGGGCGGCGCGGTAGAACGCGGCGACCTGCCAGCCCGGAAGCCGCGGCGTCTCTTTCGGAAGGAATTGTTGCTGGATCAGCTGCGCGACCCGCATCTCCTGCTCGAGCTGTTCCCGCACGAGGATCTCGGCCTGCTGCTCGCGAACGAGCTGGGCGACGCGGAGCGCCGGTGCGGTCTGCGTCGCGAGCTTGTCGAGGAGCGCACGGTCGTCGCGCGAGTACTCCTGATCGGAGAGGCGCGGCCCGAGGTTCAGCATCCCGATGAGCTCGCCCTGGCTCACGAGCGGCACGATCAGTCGCACGCCGGTGCGGCGGAGCTCGCTCACCGCGGGCGAGTCAAGGTCGAGGTCCCCCGTCGCGACCGGGCCCGGAGCGCTCGCGAGGTACGCGAGCAGCGGGTCGTTCGGTGCGATGTCGATCGGCTCGGCCTCGGGCGTGTAGCGCACAGCACGGCTGACGACCCGAGTGGTGTCGCTCGCTTGCGACGGCTCGGGTCGCTTGCCGCGGACCCACCGCAGGGTGCGCGTCAGGCTCAACATCTTCGCCTCCTTGTAGGCCGCGCGCGTCCAAGAAGCGTTACGGAGCTCACTGCGGCCTCAGCCAGACGCTCGCGTGAGCGGGTTCCATCGTGTCGCGGACGACCTCGACGAGGTCACGTCGGAGCGCGTCGATGTCGACCTCGTTGCGCAGACGCGTGCCGAACACGTCGAGCGTGAGAGCAGCGTCGTAGCGCGAGCGGTAGAAGCGGCGATCGACGGCGTGCTGCATGCGCCTCCGGACCGGTTGGATGAGCGACGCGACCGCGAGCGTCGACAGCGCGACCGCGAGCTCGTTCCCTTGGGTGACCGGACGGAGCAGCGCCAGCGCGCTTAGCACCATCACGGCATACAGGCCGAGCAGCGTCGCCGTCGTCGCGGCGTAGACCAGGGTGCGATTGATGAGGACGTCGATGTCGTAAAGGCGATGCCGGAGGATGGCCACGCCGATCGATAGCGGTACGAGGCTCATGAGGACGCTGAAAACGACCTTCGCGACATCCCAGTTGACGAAGACAAACGGAATGGCGATCAGCGGTACTCCGCCACCGGCGATGCCCACGGCGGCGAGCATCCACTTCATCTTCTGCCGCTCGTCGCCGGTCGAGCTGTGGAAGCGCTGCCACAGCGAGCTGACCAGGATCCCGATGTCCACCACGAACGCGGTGAACAGCACGGCGAGGAGCAGCTCCTGCCACTCGGCTAGTGCCGCGACACCGAAGGGATTGTCGAGGAACGGGACGTTGAGGAGCGGCCCCGGCCGCAGCGCGAGCATGGCCACCGCGAAGGCGCTGCCGACCAGCGACAGCGCCGCTCCGAACCTCGCACTGCGCGAACGCAGCCGGCCGTCGGGGAAGCCGAGCACCGTGAGCCCCATGAGTAGGCCGAGCGAGCCGCCCAACCAGGTGAACACCCACGCAGCGATCTCGGGGCGGGGCACCGGCGCATGGCCGATCAGGCCGTACACGGTGTAGCCGCTTACGAGGTACAGGACGGCAGAGACGACCGCGGCCGCAGAGAGGAACCAACCGATGCGGTTCTCGGTCCGTCGCCAAACGATCAACGCGCCGACAGAGGTCAGCGACGCCTGAAGAAGCAGATGGACGGCGATGTCCTCGAAGCGAAGACCCGCGGGCACCAGATCCTGGGGCGTAAGCGCATTGAGGGTTAGCCCGGTTGCCGTCCCGCCGGCGCTGATGAGGACGATCGCCGCAGCCGCGATCCCGCTCTTCATCGGGGTCGTTCCCGCAGCCACACACTCGCGTGCGCAGGCTGCATGGTGTCGCGCGCGACGACGATGAGCTGCGCGCGCAGCGCGTCGAGGTCGACCTCGTCGCGCAGGCGCAGCGCGAAAGTGTCGACGGTACGCGCTGCGTCATAGCGCGAGCGGTAGAAGCGTCGGTCGACCGCCGATTGTATGCGCCGGCGCACGGGCTGGATGAGCGCCGCGACGGCGAGCGTCGACGCGGCGACCGCGAGCTCGTTTCCCTGCGTGAACGGACGGAGCAGTGCGTGGGCCGCGAGCACGCCCAGCGCGTACGTCGCGACGAGCGTGGCGGTCGTCGCGCCGTAGACGAGCGTCCGGTTGATCAGGACGTCGATGTCGTACAGGCGGTGGCGGAGGATGGCGAGGGCTGCCGCGAGTGGCAGCAGGATCGCGCTGTTGAGCGCGATCACAGGTACGGCGCTGGCCCACGCAGGCAGCACCACCACCGAGCCGAAGTACGACGCCGCGGCAAACAGGGCGGTGAGCATCGTCGCGACCACCGCAGCCGCATACACGAACCACTTGATCTGGAGTCGCTGGATTTCAGGAGCTTCGCCGTAGCGCTGCAGTAGCGCGAATGCGCCGGCGACGACGAGGATGAAAGAGAGGACCAAGCTGAAGGCCGCGACGACACTGATTCCCTCACCCAGCGCGCCGTGGATCGCGAACGGATTGTCCACCGCGAAGCCGATGGTCTCGTCCATCGGACCAGGTGCGAATGCCGCCCCGAATGAACCGAGCGCAGCGATCGCCAGGACAGCGCGCCCCACCGCACGCCAGCGCCCTGAGAGGAAGCTCCCGTCTGGAAAGACGAGCAGCAGCAGCGCGATGGGGGCGACGCTGAGCCGGCCCGGCCAGCCGTAGAGCCAGACCGCCACGTCGGCGACGCCCAGCGTTCCCGGATGGGCCACGACAGCGTCCCGTGCATACGCGCCCGCTGCGTTCACAACCGACCAGCCGACGTTTGCGAAGCAGAACAGCCAGCCGACGGGATGGCCCTGTCGGCGCATGACGATCAGGACGCCGACGGCTGGGAACGCGAGGATCACAACCGCGACCGACAGGTCGCCCAGAAGGCCACTCCGCTCGATCGCGGGACGCGCGTGCTCGCTGAACCCGACGAAGGCGACCATGAGAACCGCTTGTGCTGCCAGGAGCGCCCAGGCGAGCGATGTGCGTGTCATGACCATCACTGCCTTCTCAGCCACACAGTGGCGTGCGCAGGCTGCATCGTGTCGCGCGCGACGACGATGAGCTGCACGCGCAGCGCATCGAGGTCGACCTCGTCGCGTAGGCGCAGCGCGAACGTATCGACAATCCGCGCGGCGTCGTAGCGCGAGCGGTAGAAGCGGCGATCGACGGCCGATTGGATGCGCCGGCGCACCGGCTGGACGAGCGCAGCGACGGCCAGCGTCGAGGCCGCGACGGCCAGCTCGTTGCCCTGTGTGAACGGACGGAGCAGCGCGTGGACCGCGAGCACGCCGAGCGCGTACGTGGCGACGAGGGTCGCGGTCGTCGCGCCGTAGACGAGCGTGCGGTTGATCAGTACGTCGATGTCGTACAGGCGGTGGCGGAGGATGGCGACCGTGATCACGACCGGGAATGTCAGCGGCACGATGTTAAAGAGGACGCTCCAGGGGCCCCGCGGATCCCACAGATCGAGGATGAGGGTGGCCCCGAGCAACAGCGCCGCGTAAGCGAACCACTTCAGCTGTTGTCGTTCGATGCCGTGCGATCGTCGCAACCCAATGATCGCGGCTGTGCTAGCGAGCGCGAGAAGCGCTGCCAAGGGCAACACGAGGATCGGCAGCAGCATCTCCGCCAGGGTTCCGATCGGTCCAACGACGCCCCCGAAGGGATTCGGTGCCAGCCGGCCCTCGTGCATGGTCGTCGGCGCGAGCAGGTCGAGGACAGTGGTGACCGGCGGATACACGATCAGCGCCCAAGCCAGCGGCCGCCATCGCGGCGACGGTAGACGGCCATCCGGAAAGAAGATCAGCAATAGTCCAATTGACGTGACGAGAGCGACCCATGCCAGGTCCTCGATCACTCCGAGAACCGAGCTCCAGGTGGATCCTGAGAGGGCGTGCGAGGAGTCGCCCGCAGCTGACGCGACGGAACCGGCGAGAGCCAGCGCGACCAGGAGAGCGCCGATACGGTTCGCAGGTCGGCGCACGGCGATGAGTAGGCCCAGTGATGCCATCACCGGACACCAGCCGCGCAGGAGCACGCCCGTGAAGGGATCGAAGTCGTGTGAGCCGTAGCCCGTCGCGCTCAGCCAGACGCTCAAGGCTGCGAGTGCTGCGGTCACCGGGACGGCGACCCACATAAGGGTGATCATCGCGCGCGCTCCCGCAGCCACACGCTCGCGTGCGTCGGGTGCATGGTGTCGCGCGCGACGGCCACGAGCTCGCGGCGCAGAGCCTCGATGTCGACCTCGTCGCGCATCCGCGCCGCGAGCGCATCGACGGTGCGTTCGGCGTCGTAGCGCGAGCGGTAGAAGCGCCGGTCGACCGCCGATTGGATGCGCCGACGCACCGGCTGAACGAGCGCGGCGACGGCCAGCGTCGAGGCCGCGACGGCCAGCTCGTTGCCCTGCGTGAACGGGCGGAGCAGCGCGTGGGCCGCGAGCACGCCCAGCGCGTACGTCGCGACGAGCGTGGCGGTCGTCGCGCCGTAGACGAGCGCGCGGTTGATCAGGACGTCGATGTCGTACAGGCGGTGGCGGAGGATGGCTATGCCGACCGAGAGCGGATAGAAGGCGAGCGCGAAGAACAGCAGCAACGGAGCGACATGTCGGTCGTCGTTGACGCCCAGGGTCGAACTCGCGACGAGCGCAGCAAGGCTGACGACGAGCACTCCGATCCCAGAGATCGCCCACTTGAGCTGCTGTCGCTGCGTCCCGCTCGCCCGCCGGAACCGCCTGAACAGCGAGGCGAACGAGGCGATCGCGAGCGCGAGGACTCCGATCGACCCCGCGATCGCCGCCGGTCCCCCTCTCGCCCCGATGATCATCAACACGTACGTCACAGGGACCGCCCACGCGACCGGCCTCCAGCGCGGCGAAGGCAGATGGCCATCGGGGAACAGCAGGAGGCCGTAGGTGAGCGGAAGGAGGAGACCGGTGATGTACGTGACGGCGGCGGCGAAACCCGCGATCGTCAAACGAGGTGTGCCTTCGCTCGCGAGGTTGTCGAATCCGGCCCAGAGGGTCAGCGGTCCTGACAGGGCGAAAGCCACTCCAGTGGCGGCGTAGACCCAACCGATGGCGTGACCGGGACGATGCCACAGGATCAACGCGCCCACCGTGGCGAAGATGAGGATCGCTGGGGTCAAGAGGTTGCCGCCGCTCTCGGGCGGCTGTTGCGCCGGCGGCACCGCGTCGAGCAGGACCGGGTACATGGCGAGCGCGCCAAGGGTCACGGCGACCGCCGCGATCCCTATCGGTCGCGCGACGCGGGGGCTCACCGACCACCTCGCAGCCACACGCTCGCGTGCGACGGCTGCATCGTGTCCCGCGCCACAGCCACGAGTTCCCGGCGAAGCGCATCGATGTCGACTTCGTCGCGCATGCGCAGCGCGAGCGCCTCGACCGTACGCGCGGCGTCGTAACTCGAGCGATAGAAGCGTTGATCGACCGCTGACTGGATCCGGCGTCGAACCGGCTGGATGAGCGCGGCCACCGCGAGCGTCGAGACCGCGACGGCGAGCTCGCTGCCTTGCGTGAACGGCCGGAGCAGCGCATGCGCGACGAGCGCCGCGAGCGTGTACACGGCAACGAGGGTCGCGGTCGTCGCGCCGTAGACGAGCGTCCGATTGATGAGGACGTCGATGTCGTAGAGGCGGTAGCGAAGTATCGCGATGCCGACCGCTACCGGGACGAGCCCCAGGAAGACTTCGCTGAGCACCCAGAAGATGCCTGAGAGCGTGCCGGTATGCAGAGTCCCCGCACCTACGAAGCAGGCGAGCGACAGGCTCGTCACGTAGACGAACCACTTCATCTGAAGTCGCTCGGTACCCCGCGAACGAACGAACCGCACCACGAAGGCGAAGACGCACACCAAGACGACGGGGAGCAGGATCCCATCGAGGGCTGGGACGATCGCGGCCAGCGCATCGCCCGCAGGACCGCTGATGCCGATCGGATTGGGGATCTTCGGTAGGAGCACCAGCTGATCAGGCGGGGGTGGTGCGCTTATCGCGTACGGCACGACGAGCGGTGTCGGGGCGAACGCCCGTGCCAGTGCGTACGCGACGAGCCCACCGGCGAACATGGCTACGAGCGCCGTGCCCCCGTGTCGCCATGGCGGTCGTCCGGTGGGAAAGATCAGCGCCAACACAGGCAGAACCCCGTTCCCGAGAGGCGCGAGGATCGTGCACAGCAGGAGCGCCAGCTCGCCTCCCGGCAATGTTCCGGGCGCATCGACGAGAGCGCGCCACGCGTATGCGCGGCTCGTCAGGTTCAGCACGAAACAGGCCCCGGCCGCGAGGAAGAGCCACCCGATCGGATGACGGGGGCGGCGGAGCGCGACGATCAGTCCCACCCATGCGAAGGTCCCGAGCGCGTACGGAAGGACGATGAGCGGCCCGAACCAGTCAATGAGCAGCAGGTCCGCCACGCTTGCCACCGCGACGACGAGAGCGACAGCGACGGCGAGAACGGCTGTCGGCTTCATTGGCTTAGCCGACCCCAGCCGGCTTCGCTGCCGGGCGACGGGCGCCACCGCGCACGAACGCGTAATAGCCCCAGCCCGAGGTGAAGAGCAGCTGGATCGCGATCGTTGCCCAGCCGAACGGCCGCGCGCCGATGACTGACATGCCGTACAGGGCTACGGCCAAACTGATCGCCCATCCACTGAAGTTGCCGAGCACGATCGCGCTCCGCGCGACCGCGTCGGTCGTCCTCCGCGCGAGCCAGTTAGTGACCGCGTAGCCGAGATATGACGCGGCCAGGAACTTGACGACCATCTCGCTCTGCGCATCAAGCGTTACGCCGTAGGTCGCCGCGAGCTGCGAAGACGCGATAAGTCCTGCTACGCCGTAGGCGAGCGACGCCGCCGCGCTGACCGTCATGAACGTGCTGCGGTTCATGTGTCCCTCCTCGTGCCCCTCCAGACCTCCAGCATGGTCGCGCGCGACCGTCCGGAAATCGTTACGCCAGTCGGTTTGACGGGGCTTGCACTCGCGCGCTCGCGCGCACAGTGTCGCGCGCATGTCACGCTCGACCAGTCCACGCCGTCAAGCCAAACCCGGTCGGCTGCGCGTCAGCCTGCTGGGCCCGCCCCGAATCGAGCGTGCGGGCCAGCCCATCGAGCCTGAAACGCGGAAGGCGACTGCGCTACTCGCCTACCTTGCCGTCACGGGTCGGGCCGAGGGTCGTGATCGGCTCGCAGCATTGCTGTGGCCCGACTCCGATGAAGAGCGAGCCCGCGGCGCCTTTCGACGCACGCTGTCGACGCTGCGCACGGTGCTCGGCGGTGAACATCTGGTCACCGACGGGGTGCGCGTCACGCTGGAGCGCGAGGGCCTCGACTGCGACGTCCACCGCTTCCATGCGCTGATCGCTGCGGGCCGCCTATCGGAAGCGGCCGACGCGTACACGGGCGACCTCTTGTCCGGATTCTCGTTGCGCGACAGCGTCGAATTCGATGAATGGCAAGCCGCTGAGGCCGAGTCGCTTCGACGCGAGCTCGCGGGAGTCTTGGAACGCCTCGCCCACGAGGAGCGCGACAAAGCGCGCGCGATCGAGCACGCGCGGCGCTGGCTGTCCGTCGACCCGCTGAACGAGGCGGCGCATCGCACCCTCATGCGCCTCTATGCCCGATCGGGCGATCGCGCCGCGGCGCTGCGTCAGTACCGCGAGTGCGCGCGCGTCCTGGACCGCGAACTCGGCATCGCAGCGCATCGCGACACGGTCGCGCTGCGCGAGGCGATCGAGCGCGGCGACGCGGAGCCCGAGCCCGGCCCGACGGCGCCGAACGTCCACGAGCGCGTCGGCGACCTGTATACGCAGCACGGCGAATACAACAAGGCGATCGCGAGCTACGAGGCCGCGCTCGTCGACGCTGCTCCAGCAATGCGTCCGGCCATCGAGCACAAGCTCGCGGATGTCCATCATCGCCGCGGCGATTGGAAGCAAGCCGAGGAGCGCTATCGCGCGGCCCTGCGCGGTGAGGAGAACATGGGGCGGCGCGCGCGCATCACGGGCGACTGGAGCCTCGCGGCGCATCGCCGCGGGGACACACCACGGGCCGTCCGTCTCGCGGAAGAGGCGCTAACTCTCGCCAAGCGCACCCGAGACGACCACGCACTTGCGCAGGCGCACAACATCCTTGGGATCCTCACGGGCGAGCGCCGCCACCTCGAACAGAGCCTCGCCATCGCGGAGCGAATAGACGATGCGACCGCGCGCGTCGCTGCCTTGAACAACCTTGCGCTCGCACATGGCCGCGCGGGCGACCTCGAACGCGCGATCGAGTTGACGCGAGCCGCGCTCGACGCTTCGGCTGCGATCGTCGATCGACATCGCGAGGCCGCGCTCCACAACAACCTGGCCGATCTGCTACATCACGCCGGGCGCGAAGAGGAAGCGATGCGCGAACTCAAGCGCGCCGTGAGGCTCTTCGCCGAGATCGGCGAACCGGTGGGACGCGAACCTGAGATCTGGAAGCTCGTTGAATGGTAACGATGGGCTTATGCGCCGCCGGGCGAAAAGAAGCCCCCGGTTTCCCCGGGGGCTTCATCCGATAGAGCGGTGCCGGACCCTAGTCGCTCGCTTTGTTCTTCCCACCTGTGGCGAAGTAGCTCACGCAGTCGCCCTGGTTCTTGAACGGTCCGGGGGATGACGTGAAGTCTTCCCAACCGCCGTCCTTGCACCTGTTCTTGTCGCTCGCGACGACTTCTTCGAAGGTGTAGGTCGTCGTGTTGATCATCACGTTGTCCACGAGAACGGTCTGGACACCGCCCGCAACGGCCCAGCCGCCATCAGCGACGAGCTGGATGCCCGTGACCTGGTGTGACCCGTACTTCACGAGGGCCGAGGCCCACGTGTCATAGAAGGTGCCGCCCGGAAGCTGACTCGTGTCGACGAACAGCGCCGACTCGAGCAGGTCGCCCGTGTTGAGCCAGACGTTCGCGGCGCATCCCGTGTAGTTCGGCGGGGGGCCGATGTACACGAAGATGTTGTGCCCGTCGACGTTGATCTGGAATCGCGGCGAACCGCCAGCGCAACTGGCGTCAGTGAACTTGTAGTCGGTCGACAGATTCAGCAGCTGATTGAGGGTCATGCCCGCTGTCGTGTCGAAGTCGATCCCGCCCCATCCCGGATCGGCATCCGAGCGAAGCTGGATCGCCGTGTCGGACGCGTTGCCGGGATGGACCGGCGCCGCGTCACCAAAGAGCGTGTATCCGGACGCAGCGACGGCCGCCGAGCCCTGGATCATCGCGAAGGATGCGAGTACGAACGATGCGAGTACGACCTTGAGGAACTTCATCGAGCCACCTTTCAACACACCACCGCGGAGAACATATCCCCGCCGACAGTTGTAACGCCACCGAATGCCCAGATGACAGGTGCACGAGACAACGGTTGTGAAACGACAAGCGACCTCGGCTCCCTTGCTGTTACTTAGCCTCGGCCCCCGGCGATGAGCGCAGCCTCCGGTCGTGCGCGCAAACGAAGCATCGCGAACACGCCGAGCGCCGGACCGGGCACCAGCACGAGGAACGCCCAGTTCCATCCGAGCGCGTCACGCACCAGAGGCACGATCCAGATCGTCGCGACCGTGAGGAGGAAACCGACCGCCATCTGCATGGTGAGCGCGGTCCCCACGTACGACTGATCCGACAGCTCGGTCACCATCGTCGAGAACTGCGCCGAGTCGGCGACAACGGCGATCCCCCACACGATCCCGAGTGCGATCACGAGCGCGGGCGCTGCGCCGAACACCGCGCCGGCGAGCGCGGCACA
>DATDEH010000009.1 GCA_036523395.1 Candidatus Limnocylindria bacterium
CTAGTTGAACGCCTGGAACGCTTCGAGGACGCGTGGCACCGCGGGGCCGAGCACGACCACGAACAAGGCGGGGAAGATGAAGAGCACCATCGGGAACAGCATCTTCACCGGGGCTTTGTGGGCGGCTTCCTCGGCGCGCTGGCGTCGCCGCCGCCGGATCTCGGCGGACTGCTCGTGGAGCACGCCAGATAGCGGGACTCCGAGCGAGTCGGCCTGGATCACGGCGCTCGCGAAGCGCTCCAGGTCCGACACCCCGGTGCGTTGCGCCAGCTCACGCAGTGCTTGCCGGCGCTCGCGGCCCATTTGGAACTCCACCAACAGCCGCCGGAACTCTTGGGACAAGGCGGTGTTCCAACGATGCGCGACCTGGCCGATCGATCCATCAAAGGACAGACCGGCCTCGGCGCTCAGCGCGAGCATGTCGAGCGCGGCGGGCAGCGCGCGTCGGATCTCCGCTTTCCGGCCGTTACCGATCCTGTCGATCACGAACCCCGGCACGGCGTAACCGAGGAACGCGCCGCCGAGCGTCCCAAGCGGGGCGGAGCCGGCATTGCCGGTGAGGGCCGTGGTCCCGGCGAGGCCGGCGATCGCCCCCAGCATCGCGAGCCCCGCGCGAACGCCCAGGAACTCCGACGGGCCCAGCCCCATCGGCTCGCCCGCGGCCAAGAGGCGCTCGCGTGTGGACGCGACCACCCCGACCGGCGTGATCCTCATGAGCGGACGACTGGCGGAGCGCAACGTTGGCGCGATCACGCGCTGGACGATCGAGCGGCGCTTGGCGTGCTCGGGTGAGGTGAGTGCCAGGCCCCGTACGAAGATCTCAAGTCGGCGACGCTGTCGTGATGGGAACCGACTCGCGAGCTCGGACACCCACAGGAGGAGCGTGAGGACCGCTGCCGCGCCCAGCAGCCCGATGACTTCCGACGAGATCCGTACCCGCGGGAGCGGCGCGACCGCCGCCGGCTGTGCCGCCGGCGACGGCGCGACGACCGCCACCGTTGGTGTCACGGTCGCGGTCGCGGGGACAGTGGCGTTCGTCGGAACGCGGAACGACGCGCTCGCGGTGGCAATCACCGCGCCGGCGCGTCGCAGGGTCAGCTCCGGCGTCAGCGTGGTGCCCTCGGGCACACGCGACGACGATCGGTAGCTGACGGAGTACTGCGTCAACAGCTGCTCGCTGAGGCTGGTGTAGATCGCCGCGAGTTGCGAGGACGTCGGCGCCTCGATGAGCTCACCCCCGGGGACCGCCGTCGCGATACGCACGAGCGCGGGGCGATCCAGGTCGTTCCCCAGCGCGATCACGTGGGTCGGCACCTGCGCGCCGGCGAGCGCGGCCACAGCGGTCGCCGGGCTGATCCGGCTTGAGTTGTCAACGCCGTCGGTGAGCAGAATGATCGCGCGGCGCGCGTTCTGGGCGTTATCGAGGACTGCGACCGCGGCTGTCAATGCGTCGTAGATCGCGGTGTTGCCGCCGGCGTTCGCGCCATTTGCCGCAGCAACGAGCGCTGGCTTGTCGGTCGTGAGTGGCCGATCGATCCGGACGTCCACGCTGAAGGTGATGACGGCAGCCTGGTCGGCGGGAGACAGTGCCTGAATGAGCGAGACCATCGCGGCCTTCGCGTCAGCCAACGCTCGACCGGACATGCTGCCGCTGGTGTCGAGTACGAGGGCGATCGCGACGGGGCTCGTCTCGGACGCGAGGTCGATCGTCGCGTTTTGGAGAACGCCGTCCTCGCTGACCGTGAGATCCGCCGCGGTGAGGCCGCGCACCGCACGTCCGGCGGCATCGGTCACCGACGCCACGATGCGGACCTCGGGGAATGCCCCAGCATCGACCTGCGTCACCTTGATGCGCGTTCCCTCATCTGCGCTGCTGACGAGCCCGCCGACACCCAGGACGCCCAGCATGACGAGGGCCATGACCGCCGGGCGAGTCGCACACCTAGACATCGATGCGGGCCATGCGGTTCATGACGAGGAAGCCGACCACGACCATCGCTGCGGCCGCGATCATCACGATTCGGAGCGGGCCCGGCGCGAAGAGGACGCTCACGTAATCCGGACTGAACGCCATGAGCGCCCCGGCGGCCACCACCGGCAACAGGGACAGCACGTACGCCGAGTAGCGCTGCTGCGCGGTCAGCCCTCGGATGTCTCCGGCGACTCGCACCCGCTCGCGGATCGTCTGCGCGATCGAGTCGAGCACCTTGGCGAGGCTTCCGCCGATCTGGTGGTGCACGTTCACGGCGCTCACGATCAACTCGAGGTCCTCTGACGGGAGTCGGTCCGCGAGCCGTTCGAGCGCGTCCTCCTGCGATGCGCCAAGGCCGATCTCGCGCACGACGAGTCCGATCGCGCTTCGCGTCGGCTCCGGCGCTTCGCTCGTCACGTGCTCGAGAGCCTGCAGCAGGCTGTGCCCCGAGCGCACGGAGCTCGACAGGAGCGCGATCGTGTCGAGCAGCTGCGTCTCGAAACGGCGCTCGACGCGCCTCCGCCGCCAGTGGAGCCATGCGAGCGGCGCCGCCGCCGCGATGCCTCCGGCCAGGCCCCCGACAATGAGGAAGCCCGACCAGATCGCGCTGAGCGTGAAGGTAAGCAGGCTGAGCACGGCCATGGCGGCGATCACCTCGCCGATCGACACGTCGACCTGCGCTTGCGTGATCATCCGTCCAACATGCCGGACCAACCAGCGATTCCGGTCCCCGACGACCTGGCGCCTGATTCGCGCGCGTCGTCTGCCGCCGAGATCGAGCGCGAACCCGGATGCGGTGTCGGCCTGCACGAAGCCGCTGAGCCTGCGCGTCAGCGCACGGTGGCGAAGGTAGGCGGGCAACCACAGACCGAGGGCGAGGACGGCCATGGCCGCGCTGCCGAGGAACGCGACGAGAAGCGGCGAGCTCATGACACGCGGCTCGGTTCCGTGTCGTAGCCAAACCAGTTCGCCGGCATGTCGATGCCACGCGCGATCAGCTTGTCGTTGAAGCTCGGCCGGATCCCGGTGGGGCGTAGGTTGCCGACGACGCGGTCACCCTCGAACCCCTCGCGGTGGAAGGCGAAGACGTCCTGCATCGTGATGACGTCGCCTTCGAGTCCGCGCACCTCGCTGATCTGTGTGACGCGGCGTGTCCCGTCCTGGAGTCGTTCGATGTAGACGACAAGATCGAGTGCCGCGACGGTCTGCTCGCGGATCGCGCGGAGGGGCAGGTCGTGCCCGGCCATGAGGACCATGGTCTCGATCCGCGACAGCGCGTCACGCGGCCCGTTCGCGTGGATCGTCGTCAAGGAGCCGTCGTGTCCGGTGTTCATCGCCTGCAGCATGTCGAGCGCCTCGGCGCCGCGGCACTCACCGATGACGATCCGGTCCGGCCGCATCCGCAGCACGTTGCGGAAAAGATCGCGGATGGTCACCTCTCCCGTTCCCTCGACGTTCGGAGGCCGTGTCTCGAGGGTGATGACGTGCATCTGCTGGAGCCGAACTTCCGCGGCGTCCTCGATCGTGACGATGCGCTCGCGTGCCGAGATGTAGGACGAAAGCGCGTTCAGCAGCGTGGTCTTCCCTGCACCGGTCCCGCCGGCGACGACGATGTTCAGCCGACCCTGGACGCAAGCGCGCAGGAACTGCAGCGCGTTGTTGGTGATCGTTCCGTTCCGCAGAAGATCCGTCGGGCCGAGCGGGGACCTCCGGAACTTCCGGATCGTGAGGGTCGGTCCCACGAGCGAAAGCGGCGGGATGATCGCGTTCACGCGCGATCCGTCCGGGAGGCGGGCGTCGACCATCGGCGAAGACTCGTCACAGCGCCTGCCGAGCGGCGCGACGATCCGCTGGATCACTCGGATCACGTGCTCTGTGTTGGCGAAGATGATGTCGGTGAGGTAGAGCTTGCCATCGCGCTCGATCCACACCTGTCGCGCGCCGTTGACCATGATCTCGGAGACCGTGTCGTCGAGGATCAGGTCCTGGATCGGGCCGTAGCCGACGATCTCGGCGAGTACCGCATCCTGGAGCCGGAGTCGGTCGGTCCGGTTGAGCGTGAGGCGTTCCTCGTCCAGCGCGATCGGGAACTGTTCCGCGAGCAGGGCGCGGATCGCGTCTCCGGAGGCCGCTTCCGCGGTGCGACCGAGGGACGCGGCGATGCGCGCATGGACCCGG
>DATDEH010000010.1 GCA_036523395.1 Candidatus Limnocylindria bacterium
CGCCGCAGTAACGAAGCCCGGGCCCAGGCAGTTTTGAGGGTTCGTTGACTGTCGGCGGCCGTCAGCGCCGGCCTAGAAGGAAGCGTTCACCGTCGCGAGGCTCTCCCGGATCCAGCCGGCCGTCGCGGCGACGTCATCCGGCCACCCGGAGAAGAAGAGGCGATCCGTCTCGTCCTCGATCCGCCGGCGCGCGTTCGCGCCCTTTTCGGTCGTCCGCGGCGGATCGCCCGCCGCGACGAGGCCGTCGCGCCGGAGGCGCGTCAGCTCTGCCGCGACGTCGGCGGGTCGCTGGGAGGTCAGCTTCGCGGCGAGATCAGCCTCGCTGGCGGCCTCGCCGCGCCAGATGCGGGTGAGGGCATCCAGCGTCGGGCCATCGAGGCCGGCCTGCCGCCAGGCCGCCATGTGGCAGTCGTCCCGTGCCTGCCAGAGACCAAAAACTGCGTTCTCGAGCGCGATCATCGGATGCGCCGTGGCGTCGCCGGCCATGCGCGCGGCCCTGGGGATGTGTGAGTGCCAGCGCCCGTCGAGGCTCGCAGCCGTCGCCTCGAAAGCGCCGTGCAAGAGGGACGCGAGCCGCGCGAGATCCTCCTTCGCGAGTGGCGACGGCAGCGTTCCGAGGTACGCATCGGCCTCGCGGCGGTAGCGTTTGAGGAGCTCGCGACCCTTCGGCGTGAGGTCCCAGCGCCCGTCCTTCTCGTCGACCAGGCCGGCGTCACGCGCCGCGGCGGAGGCGGCTTGCTGCTGGTCCCACTGGGTCGCGTAGGGGTTCCACATCTCGCTGAAGCGCCCGCCGCCTTGCGGAGCGACCCCGCCGATGGCGAAGAACAACGCGGGTCGATCGATCCCGAGCTCCTCCAGGAGGCGCAGCGGGAATGTGAACTTCGTCCGCCGCTTGTTCAGGAACTCGGGAAAGAGCGGCACGAGCTCCAGCGGATAGGGCGCTCTCATGCGGGCACCGCTTTGCGCGTCGCTAGTCGCAGCGCGAGCTGCTTCAGCGCGATGGCGGTCTTGTCGTTCGGCTCCGCGAGGATGTAGGGCACGCCGAGGTCCGCGGCCGCATCTGCCTTCTCCGCGAACGGAACGATGTTGTCGGGCTTCCGCTTCAGGAACTTCGCGATGCCCTCGTCCTCGATGCCCTTCGCCGTGCTGCGAACGAGCGCGACGAGGATGCGCTCGTCGGCGATGCCGATACGCGTGAGCATCGCAAGCGTGTCGGATGTACCCCGGAGCGATGCGAGATGTGGTGCGGTAACAACGCAGACGATGTCGGTGACATCGAGCGCCGCGAGCGTGATCTCGTCGAGCTTCGTCGCGAGATCGAGGACGACTGCGTCGCGTCCGCCACGAGCGAGATCGATCGCCTGCTGGACCGCGCCGACGCTCACCAGCTCGGCCTCCTCCGGTGACGCTGGCGCAGCGAGGACACGTACGCCGCTCTTGTGGTCGGCCAGGAACCGATTGAAATCGTCCTCGGTCACACGGCCGATGTCACCGCGCGCGAACTCCACGATCGTCGTCCGGGGACGTAGGTCGAAGAACATCGCGGCGTTACCGAACTGAAGGTTCAGGTCGAGCAACACGACGGACTTACCGTCTGTTGCGAGAGCCGCTGCGACGTTGGCCGCGAGTGTGGTCGCGCCCACGCCGCCCTTCCCGTGCGCGAAAGCGATGACCATGCCCAGCTTGCGTGGCGTCGCGACCACTTCAGCAACGGTTCGGGTGTGTCGCAGGATCGTTTCGATCTTCGCAGCCAGGACGGCGAGGTCGATCGGCTTGCCGATGTAGTCGTCCGCGCCGTGCGCGTAGCCGGCCAGGATGTCCGTCTCCTGCTTCGCTGCGGAGAGAACGATGATCGGTGTGCGCGCCGTACGCCGGTCCTCGCGCAGGCGTTTCACCAACTCGAGGCCGTTCATCAGGGGCATGTTCACGTCGGTCACGACGAGGTCGGGCGCGCCCTTGCTTTCGATGAGCTTTAGGGCATCGACACCGTTCGCGACCGCCTCGACCCGGTAACCGCGCTTCGCGAGATAGACCGTACAGAGCTTCCGGATCGGGTCCTCGTCGTCGACGCAGAGGATCTTCTCGCCCGCCATGCCTTCCTTTCGGCCTTCCACCCGCCGCTAGACTCGCCGCAGTGCGCGACCGCGAAACGATAGTGCTTCCTTGAGCACGGGAATCAATCTCGGAGACCCGTACAGCAGTCCGCGACGCTCGCGCCTGGCAGCCCGCATCCTTCTTGCGCTCGGAGTGATCATCGCCGTCATAGCGGGCGCGGGCACCTACTTCTACGCGGTCGCGGCGCGCACGGCTCCCCCGTCGGAGACCGCGATGGTCGACGTCCTTGTGGCCGCACGAGACATCGAGGCGCGATCCGCCCTCGGATCAACTGACGTCAAGGTCGTTCAGCTGCCACGCGACGCGGCGCCAGCCAACGCGCTTCACGATGCGACCGGCATGACCGGTCTGGTCACGACCGTCCGTCTTTCGGCGAACGAGCCGGTACTCCCGACGAAGATCGCGCTGCCGGGCAGTGAAGGTCACATCGCGGTCCTGCCACCCGGCCAGACCGTCGCGACCTCGGCCGCGTTCCGCGCGATGTCCGTGAACGTCCCGGATGCGAACGCGGCAGGTGGACTGATCGAGGCCGGGGATCACATCGACATCCTGTACACGCTCGCGATCATCGATCCGACGAAGCCGGACTTTGTCGGTCGCATCGTGCTCCAGGACATTCCCGTGCTCGCGAAGACGATCACGGTGTACACGCTTCGAGTCGACGCCACCACCGCGGAGCGCATCGCCGCACTCCAGGCGTCGGGCGGGAGCCTCCAGCTACTGCTTCGCGCGCCCGGTGATGCGCGACCCGCAGGCACCGCCGGCGCGAGCTTCTCCAATGAGGCGCAGCGAGTCTTGAGGCCCTAACTTCGCGCGAGCTATTCCACGAGTGATGGCACGCGCGTGCCCGCGACCGATCCCGCGGTGAAGCTCATCGTGAGCAGGTTGCCGCCCGCTATCCCGAGCTCGTACGCCACGATCTGCGACGCGATCGTCACGTTGTTCGCGGCGGTGATGGTGAGCGTCGCCGCGGGCACGTAGAGCGTTCCGCTGAGCGACGTTCCGGTCCGCACCGTGATCGCGACGGCGCCGGCGCAGCTGCGGTCTTGGAAGACGAGCATGCCAGCGTAGGAGCCGGTCGCGCCTGCTGATAGCGTCATCGTCCCCGAGCCGGCGAGCGACAGACTCCCGCAGACTCCGCCCACCGCCGGATAGTTCGCGTTGGCGTTGTACAGGAGAACACCGCCAGCGCCGGCGAGGATCAGCGAACCCGTGCCGGTCGTCGTGAGGCCGGCGCGAAAGATGTACCTCCCCGCGTTGAGCCTCGCGATACCGAGATTGCCGACGGTGACCAGTCCGGTGTACAGGCCGGGGCTCAGCGTCACCGTGGCGTTGGTGATGTTCTGCCCCGCGTAGCTCGGCACACCCGATGTCGTCGGACCAGCCAGCGATGAGAACGGATCGGCGACCGCCGCCGCACCCGTCGTCGGCGCCGGGCTCATGCGTCCCGCATCAGCCGCCCGCACGCCGCCGGTGAACTTGTGAAAGGTCGCGGTCAGGAAAGCACCGCCGCCCGCGATCTGTATCGCGTTGGCACTGGTCGTATTCGTGTTCGTGCCGCCGCCGGTGACCGTGAAACGCGTGCCAGTCGAAAGCCGGAACGTGGTGTTGCCACTTGGGCGCGTGACGATCACCGCCTGGCCCGAGCCGGACCGCGCGAGACCAGCGACGGCCCGGACCGTGATCGGGGTGCGACCTCCGCTTGCGCCGAAGAGGAATCTCGTGAGCACCTGCTCGGTGATCGTGACTTCGATATAGCCGGGATCTCCGATGAACGCCCCGGTCGTCGGTGGCGCCGCGGTGGTGAGGGTGATGAAACCGCCGTCCGTGTAGCCGTTGCGGGTCGCATCGGTCGCTGCGGCCGTGCGCGCCTGGGCAGCGCTGCCGCCCGCATAGAGCACAGCCGCGCCGGCCCACGCTCCCGCGTCCGCCGCCGTCTGCGCCGCCCGGCGCGCCACGAACAGCTGTCCGGTGTCGAGTGCGAGGCCGATACCGAGCAGCAGTCCGCCGAGCGCTAAGGCGATGAGGACGAGCGCCTGACCGCGCTCGTCGCGCGACCAGCGTCTCACTGCTCGATCACCAGCGTCGAACTGGATCGCAGGGTGATGCCGAGCCCGCTCCCGAGGAACACTTGCGAAAGGATCGGCGTGAACGGGAACGTCGCGGTCACAACGATGCGGCTTCCGCGGTTCGCGTTGCCGTCGGGCCAGGTCGACAGGACCGTCAGGTTGTTCGGCACGCCGGACGCATAGCCCCGGACCTGTGCGGTGATCGCGGTGTCCGTGTCCGGCGCCGTGTACGACGCCGCACCGGGGCCGGTCGGCGACGCGCTGAGAGCTCCGTGCACGATGCCGTAGCGCGTCCCCTCACGCACAGCCGTCGCCAGCGTGTTGCTGAGCCAGACCGCTCGGCCAGCATCAAAGAGGCCGACGATGAGAAGTAACAGGAGCGGTAGAACGAGCGCAGTTTCGACGAGAGCCTGTCCGCGCGAGTTGAGTGCGGACCCGAGAGACGGGCCGAGACGATCGACGCGGCGACGAGCGCCGCGCACGAACAGGGTCACGGGTAGTTCCTAAATGTCGCGGTCCGATCGAGCGAGAGCGAGTTCGGGACGAACGGCCAGGGCGCGAGCGTTCGATACGTGTACTGCACTCGCACGTTCACGAGCGACTCTCCACCCGCACCTGTCGTGTGAGTCACCGTGATCGTTGCCGCCGCGGGATCGACTCCCGCGATCCGGCCAAGCTCGTCGGTTGCGTAGGCGATGGCTTGAGCGTCGGTCGTGGCGGCGCGCGTCGCCCACGCTTCGGCGCCGGCGCGAGCGGAGTTCTGCACTCCCATCTGGGCCGCGAACGCCCGCGCCATGTCGGCGCCGCCGAGGATCGTGAACACAAGGAGGGACAGCGAGAGCGCGGTCTCGACCAGCGCCTGTCCGCTCTCGCCTCCGTGATGACCGTCTCGGGTCGCGCGACGCATGACTGCGCCTTCATTGTGCGGGTGGGTGTTTCCTCGCAGAATCGCCACATGCAACCCGACGAGCTCAGCAAACGGCGGGCGGAGTTCCATCTGCTCGACGTCCGCGAGGACGACGAGTGGGCGGCCGGCCATATCGAGGGAGCGCAACACATCCCGTTGGGGCAGCTGTCCGGCCGTCTCGGCGAGCTCCCGAAGGAGCGGACGATCGTCGCGGTCTGCCGGAGCGGCGGCCGGAGCGAAGCCGCGGTCCGCGGGCTGCGAAAGCTCGGCTACGAAGCGGAGAACCTCGAGGGCGGCGTGAACGCATGGGATCGTGCGAAGCTGCCGCTCGTCGACAACAGCGGCGGGCGCGGCCGGGTCATCTGAGTACGCTACGCGGGATGGCACAGCCCACCGCGAACGACGCGAGGCACCTCGACCGTGCTTGGCTCAAGCAGCATCTCGCCGACGAGCGCAAGGAAGCCGAGTGGCTCGGCGAGATCCGGGAAGCGCTCTTCGGAATGCAGGACGGGCTCGTCAGCACGCTCGCCGTCGTCAGCACCGTTGGCGCTGCGAGCGGCGATCGCTTCGCGGTCCTCGTAGCGGGGATCGCCTCCGCGCTCGCTGGGGTGTTCTCGATGGCAGCGGGCGAATACATGTCTTCGAAGAGCCAGCGCGAGATCTACCTTGCGCAGATCGAGAACGAACGCGAGGAGGTACGCGACCGCCCGGCAGAAGCGGAAGCGGAGGTCGCATACATGCTCGAGGCCGAGGGTCTCTCTGAGGCAGCGGCGCGACGGGTCGCGGCCGAGCTCGCGCGCGAGCCCACGGTGCTTCTGAAGACGATGGTCGAGAAGGAGCTCGGTCTCCTGATCGAGGAAGGTCCTGGCGCGCTACAGGGCGCGATCGTCATGGGCGGTGCTTTCGGGCTTGCTTCGCTCGTGCCCATCCTTCCATACCTGTTCGTCCCGATCGCCAGCGCGCCGGTCGCGTCCATCGTGCTGTGTGGCGTGGTCGTCTTCGGCATCGGCGTCGTGAAGAGCAGGTGGACAAGGGTAAGTCCGGTCCGATCCGGCCTCGAGGTCGTTGCGCTGACCGCGTTCGCCGGTATCGCCGGGTACCTATTCGGCTCGGTGTTGCCAAGCGTGCTCGGCTTCGCGGGACTCGGCGCGCCGTAGAGGATCGGCCGTGCTGCTCCAGCAATTCTTCGACGCCGGGTTGGGGCACGCGAGCTACCTCGTGGCCGATACGGACGCAGGCGTGGCGTTCCTCGTGGACCCTGACCGCGCCGTCGACGTCTATCTCGCGGCGGCGTCGAAGCTGGACGTCCTCATCACGCACTCGTTCGAGACGCACATACACAACGACTACCTGTCGGGCTCGCGCGCACTCGCCGAGCTGCGACCCATCGCGGTGGTCACGGGACAGCGTGCCCGGGTCGATTATCCACATCTCACGCTGAACGACGGGGCGAGTCTTGACGTCGGCGCGCTCCGCGTGCGGTGTGTCGCAACGCCCGGCCACACACCCGAGCACGTCTCGTTCCTCGTCAGCGACATGCGTCGTGCCGACGATCCGCAGTACCTGTTCAGTGGCGGCGCACTGCTCGTCGGACATATCGCGCGTGTCGACCTCCTCGGGCCTGAGCTCGAAGAGCCGCTCGCGCACGATGCGTACGCGACACTCCGCGACAAGGTGCTCAGCCTCTCCGATTACGTGGCCGTGTTCCCAACGCACGGCGGTGGCAGCGCATGCACCGCCACGGTGGAGACGTCGCGCTGGACGACACTTGGCTTCGAGCGCCGCCACAACGAGGTCGCGCTCGCGGCGGGCGGCGACTTCGGCCATTTCCGCGAAACGATCGCGCGCGGTCTGCCCGTCGCTCCGGCGTATTACCCGCACGTGCGCGCGCTCAACCATCGCGGCGCGACCCTCGCGGATCGCCGACCACTGCCGCTGCTGAGCGATCCCCTGCCGCCGAGCGCGGCGCTTCTCGATCCTCGGCCGCCGCACCTGTACGGCGCTGGTCACCGCCGCGGGGCGCTCAACATCGTGGGGAACGATGGCTTCGCGGTCCGCTGTGGCGCGGTCGTCCCGTTCGGTACATCCCTCGTCCTCCTCACGCGCGATGAGGAGCAGGCGGAGCGCTTGCGCACCCAGCTCGCGATGATCGGATTCGATGACGTCCGCGGCTACGCCGAGCCGATCGGGCCGACGGACGAGATGACGGCGACGACGCAGCAGGTCGACGCGCGCACCGCCGGACAGCTCGCAGGTGACGGTGCGCGTGTCGTCGACGTGCGCGAGCGATCGGAATACGACGATGGTCACGTGCCCGGCGCCCAACACATTCCGTACGAGCAACTCGAGCAGCGGATCGGCGAAGTGCCGCTCGATCGAACGCTCGTGGTGTATTGCGCGAGCGGCGTGCGCTCGAGCCTTGCCGCCGGCATCTTTGAGCGTCACGGCATCGCGGCCGCGAATCTCCGTGGTGGATTCAACGCTTGGCGGAACGCAGGGCTGCCTATCGAGGGCTCCGGCTAGCCTTACACTGACTACGGGCACTCCCCACGACCACCGATCTACTAAGGCGCCCACTACGGGTGGCCAGCGATCCCACCAAGACGAGCGCCCAGTCGGGAAATGGTGCTATGCGTATCGCCTTCGTCGCGTCCTCAGTCCCTCGCCGCTGTGGCATCGCCACGTTCACCGCGGACCTCTCCGCGGCCGTGAGATCGGCCGATCCGACCGTGCGGATCTACGCGGCGGCCATCGACGAGCCCGGCGCCGCACGTGCCTACGGGCCGGACGTCCGCTGGCGCATCCGTCAGGAGGAGCCGACCACATACCGCGACGCGGCGATCGCCATCAGCGCATCGAACGTTGACATCGTCAATGTGCAACACGAGTTCGGTCTCTACGGCGTGTGGCATGACGGAACCTACGACGATCACCTGCGCGTGTTCCTGGAGAACTGCACGAAGCCCGTGATCACGACGCTTCACACGGTCGCGCCGAAGCCGGAGCCTTGGGCGCTCGAGACCGTTCGCTACATCTCGGAGCACAGCGATCAGGTCGTTGTGATGGGCACGACCGCGGCGCGCCTGCTGGGCGAGGTCTATGGCGTAAGGCGTCCGGCGGTCGTGATCGAGCACGGCATGCCGGCCATCGAGCCGCGCGGCCGACATCGCCTGAAGCGTCAGCTCGGCGTCGAGGCGCGGCCGATCGTCTCGACCTTCGGTCTGGTCGACCCGCGCAAGGGACTCGAGTACGTCATCGAGGCGATGCCTCAGGTCGTCGCGCGGCATCCCACTGCGCTCTATCTTGTCGTCGGTCAGACGCACCCCGAGCTGCAGAAGCGGGAAGGCGAGGCGTATCGCAATTCGCTCATCGCGTCGGCGGCTCGTGTCGGGATGCGTGACCACGTCAAATTCGTCAACCAGTACCTGACCCAGCGGGAGGTCGTCGACTACCTGCTCGCGACCGATGTCTACGTCACGCCGTACCTCGACCCGAACCAGATCACGAGCGGCACCCTCGCGTACGCGCTCGGCGCCGGGAAGGCGATCGTCTCGACGCCATATCTGCACGCAAGAGAGGTGCTGGAGAGCGGCCGCGGGCTCCTCGTTCCGTTCCGTGATGCCGCGGCGGTCGCGACGGCCGTGAATTCGGTACTCGGCGACCCGGAGCGGAAGCGCGTGCTCGAGGCCCGCGCCTACGAGTACGGCAAAGAGATGTCCTGGCCTGCTATCGGCCGCCGAGTGCTCGCGGCCATGCGCGACATCCTCGACCATCGCATCGCAGTACCCGCGCTGGCGCCGGAGCCAGAGGAGCAGCCTGAAGACGAGGCGAGACCGATCGCATGAATCTCGGCGCTCGACTTCCGCAGAACCCACTCATCACCGCGCGCGACGTAAGACCGTCGCAGCCGTCGCTCGAGGTCGTGTCGGTCTTCAACGCCGCAGCGGCGCGCGTCGGCGACGAGACCATCCTGCTGCTCCGTGTCGCGGAGCGCCCCAGGACCGATCTCGCGCCAGGCCCCGACGCGCTGACGCTCGATCTTGCCGCGCCACATCCGATGCTCGTGCCCCTGCCCGCGCACTATCGCAAAGAGCAGCTCGTGGGGATGGCTTTTCTGGACACGCGCCACGGCGCTCCGCATGTCGTCGTGGCGTACCTACCAACGAACCTCCCGGGCCTTGACCTTCGCGACCCGCGGTCGATCCGCTACCGGAACGCGGCAGGCAATCTGCGCATGGCCAACGAGGGGTACATCGACTTCCTCGCGCAGATCTCGCATCTCCGCGTCGCGCGTAGCACCGATGGCGTCCGCTTCACGATCGACGAGACGCCGGCGATCGCGCCGCAGAACGACATGGAGGAGTACGGCGTCGAGGATCCGCGTGCGACGTTCATCGACGGGAAGTGGCACATCACGTATGTCTCCGTCTCTCGGTGGGGCATCACCACCAGCCTCGCGACGACGACCGACTTCCGGACCTTTGAGCGCCAGGGCGTGATCTTCCTGCCCGATCACAAGGACGTCGTGCTCTTCCCGAAGAGGGTCGGCGGCCGGTACGTCGCGCTCACGCGGCCGATGCCGGCGTCATTCAGCCGTATCTGCGGCATCTGGATCGCGTTCAGCGACGATCTCCGTTCGTGGGGCGGTCACGAAACGCTGTGCCTTCCACGCCCCGACCACTGGGATGAGCTCCGCACTGGCGGATCCGCGGTGCCGTTCCGCGTGGAGGACGGCTGGCTCGAGCTGTACCACGGCGTGGACCGCAACACCCGCTACGCGATGGGTGCGCTCCTTCTTGACGCGGACGACCCGCGCAAGGTCCTCGCGCGCTCGGCGCAGCCGATCCTGGAGCCATTCGAGGAATTCGAGCGCACAGGCCTCTTCAACGAGACGATCTTCTCGTGTGGGCATGTCGACCTTGGGGATGGCCGCATTCGCATGTACTACGGCGCTGCCGACTCGGTCGTGGCCGCCGCGGACTTCGACGTCCGCGACATCGTGAACAGCCTCGAGCCCTGGCCCGGCGCGGCAAAACGGCTCGTGCGGGTGTAGTCGTGTTGCGCCAGCTCGCTCGACTCACCGTCCCGGTCGAGTCCGCGGGAGAGCGCGCCTGCGCGATCGCCGTCTACGCCGATGCGGCCGATCGCACGATCCCGGCCGCCGAGCGCGGATACGAAGGGGTCGCATGCGTCGACGATGCATCGCGCGCGCTCATCCTCCTCAGCGACGTCTGGTCCGCGACCGCACTGCCGCGCATGCGCGAGTGGGCGGTCGGCCTGCTCGACTTCCTCCTGTACATGCAGCTGGATGACGGTCGCTTCGTGAACTTCATCGCCGATTGGTCGGGGCAGCGCAACGAGGCCGGCGTCACGTCGTTCCCGGGCGGGAATTTCTGGCACGCGCGCGGCGTGCGCGCCCTTGCACGTGCGACCGTCACGCTGAGCCCGGTCACCCTCAGCGGGGAGCGCGTGCGCGTCGGGCTGGAGCGCGGACTCGATCACATCCGTGTTGCGCGCGATGTACCGCCGGATGTCCGCTCGATCCACGTGCTCACGGCGCTGGAGCTTCTGCGTGCCGGCGCGTTCCCCGAACTGCGGGCGGAGCTTCCGACGTGGTGCGACGAGATCGCGGCGTGCCGGCGCGACGGCGTCTTGTTCGATAACCCTGATGAGACTGTTCCTCACCTGTGGGGCCATCAGCAGGAGGGTGTGCTCGCCGAGGCCGGCAGGTTCCTCGGACGCGACGATCTCATCGCGGTCGCACGCGAGAGTGCGCTTGCGTATCTCGCGTCGAAGATCGACTCGGGCTTCGACGAACCGACGGTCCAGCCATACGGCGTCGCCTCCGCGATCTACTCGGTCGAGCGCCTTCGCGAGATCACCGACGCTCCGCGCTTCGACGAGCTGTGGCGCTTGGCTCGCGCCTGGTTCGACGGTCGCAACCCCGCCCGAAGCGCGGTGTACGACCGCGAGGACGGACGCGTCTACGACGGGATCGACGACGGCGTACTGAACGTCCACTCCGGAGCGGAATCGAACGTGGTCGGCGCGCAGGCTCTCATCGGCCAGGTGATCCGCACCGCCGCGATGCTCGCTCCGCTCGTCGAGACCTGCTTCGCGCCCGAGATGCGCGAGCGTCTGGGCGGCGTACAGGAAGTCGGTCTCCGCTAGCCGATCGCGATCCGCACCGGTCGCACCGCGTTGTTCGCGTAGCCAAGAGCACCTCGTATCTCCTCGAGTGGCTGCCTCGTGCCGTCCGCGGTCACCGCACGTGCCTGCAGCACGAGCTGGCCGCTCTCATGCGGCGCGACCGCGGCGTGCCACGGCCGCCAGGCATAGGGGGAGAGCGCGTCGCCCAGCGTCGCGTCGCGCCAGGTGCGGCCGCCGTCGACGGAGAGGGCGACCCGCGCGAGATCGCCGCGCCCGCTCCACGCATAGCCGCGCGCAACGAAGGGGCGCGCAGCGAGGCGATCGCCGTCGCGCGGCCACGCGACGAGCGCGCGCGCCGCGATCTCACGCAGCGGCTTGTCCCCGACAACGTATCGCTTCGTCTGGAAGAAACCGTCGAACGCGCGCTCGAGGAGCCGCAGCCTCGTGAGCCACTTCACCGAGGCCATGCCATACCAGCCCGGGACGATGACGCGAAGCGGCGCGCCGTGCTGTGGCGGCAGATCTTCGCCGTTCATCGCATACGCGAGCAGGACGTCGTCGCGCATCGCGTCGGCGATCGGGAGCGATCTCTCGAACGCGATCCGCGTCCCGACGTCCGCGGGGGTTCCCGCGTCGGCGCCGATGCATAGGACTTCCACCGCCGTCGCCAGCGGCTGGGCCATCTCGAGCACGGCGCGCAGCGACGCGCCGGTCCACTCCGCCGTGCTGACCGCACCGGTGCGCCACTGCTCGCCGGCCACCGGCGGATCGACGAAGGCGCGGCCGTTGCCGGCGCACTCGAGCGTCACCACGAGCGACCGCGGTGGCAGGGAACGGATGTCATCGAGGTCGAGCTGCAGCTGCGCCCGCACCGCGCCTTCGATCGCGAGGCGTGCCGGCGCTTCCGGTCTGGGGAAATGATCGCGGACGTAGTGGCGCGATGCGGGCGTGATCACTCCGGTCTGTCGTTCGAGCCGAGTCTCCGCGTTCAGCGGGTCGCGGCTCAGGTAGATCAGGTCGTCGGCGCTCATGAAGGCCAAGTTTCCGGCATCGCCGCCGGGCTAGCATCCGGGGGTGCCACGGCGCCTCGTGAACCTCGCGTTTCTCGTCGTCGTGCCGCTCCTCGTCGCGACGGGCCTGCTCGCCTGGATCACGTCCAGCGCGATCGCGAACGCACTGCTCGTGACGCATCGGGTCGCCGGTGTCGGGCTCGTGATCGTGCTCGCGTGGAAGTACGGGATCGCCCGGCGCTCGGTCCGTCGCCGGTCGCGTGTGGGCGACCGTCTGGGCCTGGTCGTGGGCGGCCTCGCCTCCGTCGTGCTCCTTCTCGTGCTGGGCCTTGGCCTCGCATGGTCGCTCGGGATCGTGTCCTTCGACCGCCCTCTGGAGTACTCGCTTCTGAACGTGCACGTGTTCGTCGGTGTCGCGCTGGTCCCGCTGATGGTCGCCCACGCCGCGCGGCGCTGGGAATCGCGGCCGGCCGTCGCCGATCTCGGCAGCCGCCGGGTCGCACTGCGCGCACTTGCCGTCGGGTTAGGGGCGGTCGTCACCACTGTCGCGCTCGATCGCATCGGCCTCGTTCGCCGACCGACAGGATCGCGAGCGGCCGCCGCGCCCAGCGGAAATGACTTTCCGCTGACGATCTGGGCATTCGATGTCCCGCCAACGATCGATGTTGCGATCTGGCGCATTCAGGTCGACGGAGATGTGGCTTCGTCTGGCGCGATCGCCTATGACGATCTGCTCGCGATGCCCTTCACGGAGCGCGATGCCGTCCTCGACTGCACCGGAGGTTGGTGGACGGAGCAGCGCTGGCGTGGCGTGACCGTGGCCGACCTGCTCGCCCGGCACGGTGTGCGACCGTCAGCTGAGCGTGTCGATGTCGTGTCCCAGACGGGGCACGCTTGGTCCTTTCCCATCGACGAGGCGCAGCGGCTTCTTATCGCGACGCATGTTGGAGGCGAAACCCTGAGCACTGGTCATGGGTATCCCGCGCGGCTCGTTGCGCCCGACCATCGCGGATTCCAGTGGATAAAGTGGGTCACTCACGTGCATGTCGCTTAGCCTATGAACATGCGCCGACTGTTCGTCCTCGCCGTTGCAGGTCTCGCGGTCGTCGCGGCGACGGTCGTTGGATGCGGCGTGCTGTCTCCCGGCACCGTCCCCGGGATACCGGGTGGGCTTGGGGCGCAGCCCGCGGGTGGCGTTGCGGTCAAAGCGGGCGCACCGCTTCCAATGCTGCAAGACATCGATCCCGAGGATCTCGATCCGGCTCGGGACGTACCCGGCGTTCCCCCCGTCGCGTTGGCACCACCCGGCGGGGCGATCGTTCAGGGGAACGGCGTTCGCATCCCGAAGCCCGTGATGCCGAATGGACCGCGGCGCATCGGGATCCAGGTCGGCCACTGGATGACCGAACTGGTCCCGGCCGAGCTTGGAACGCGCATCACGTTCCAGACCGGAACGAGCTGGGCCGGCGTCGACGAGGTCGACGTGAACATGGACATCGCAGAGCGCACCAAGGCGCAGCTCACCGCGCGCGGATATCTGGTCGACATCCTCCCGACGACGGTTCCGCCGGGCTACCTCGCCGACGTCTTCCTTGCGTTACACGCGGACGGTGACGGGACAGGAGCGAACAGCGGATTCAAGCTTGCGCATGGATCCCGGCGTGGACCGTATGAGGACAAGCTCGTCTCCCTGCTGCGCGACGAATACGCGAAGGTGACGGGGCTCGATTACGACTCAGAGCACATCACCAGAAACATGTCCGCTTACTTTGCTTTCAACTGGGGCCGCTATCAGCACGCTGCCGCAGCCCACACACCCGCTGCGATCCTGGAGATGGGCTATCTATCAAACGGTCACGACCGTGACGTGATGGTGAATCACGCCGATGGCGTAGCCACCGCGATCGTCAACGGCATCCAGCGTTTCCTCGACGAGGTCCCGCGCTCGAAGATCTTCGGCGAAGACCTCATCGTTCCGCCGCAGCGTGGCTTCCCGAGTCCGTCCCCTCGAACTTAGGGAGCGCGGCCGCACGCTCCGCTTGCAGCAAGGCCCGGAACTCCTCTTCGGTCCTGCGGTGCTTTCTGCGGTCGCAGTGCCTGCACACAGGAAGAATGTTGCTGATTTCGTTTGACTTCGCGCTCCTCTAGGCAGGAGCGATGCCAGCGCGTACGATTCCCCGGCGCCCGTCGGGGCGACGAAACCAAGGGAGGCCGGACATGAGCGTTCGCACCGTACGCGCCCACTGCGCCGGCTCCCTCACCGCGGTGCTCGCCGCCTAGGGGCGCCTCGCAGATCCGCGCGTGCGGCGCTTTCTCTCATGGCCTGTTCCTCCGCGGAGGACGCATGCCGTCACGCGACCTGTTTCCCAGCGACTGGCTCGTCACCGGGGCATACCGGGATACGCGCCTGGGCGTCATCAAGACCGGCAAAGAGAGCGAGGTCCATCTCGTCGCTCGCACGGGGAGCGACCGGACGACCCTGCTCGCCGAAAAGCGGTTCAAGGCGCGCGAGCGCCGGTCCTTTCAGAACAATTACGTGTACCGCGGCGTTTGGGGTGAGGGGACCTTCCGCGAGAACCGAGCGATGAAGAAGAACACGCGGTTCGGCCACGAGGCGGCCCACGCGCGCTGGATCGGACAGGAGTGGGACAGTCTCGTGCTCTTCCACGGCGCCGGAATCACGGTCCCGCCGCCGGTCGAGCGGGTCGACGACGGCTACCTCATGGCGTTCGTCGGCGACGGCGAGCGCGCGGCCCCGCGTCTGTCGGAGGTCGACCTCGCGCCGGCGGTCGCCCAGCGCGTCTGGAACGAGTTACTCGACGAGCTCTCGCTGCTCGTCTCGGTCGACCGCGTCCACGGCGACCTCTCCGCGTTCAACGTGCTGTGGTGGCGCGAGCGTGCGGTGCTCATCGACTTCTCGCAGACGGTCGAGATCGTCACGCATCCCGCAGCGCACGATCTGCTCACGCGCGACATCGCGTCACTCGGGCGGTATTTCGAGCGGCGCGGCGTCGTGGTCGACATGGATCGGGTCCTCCGGCGTATCGGGGCGGACGTCCATCGCTTCACGCGGCAGCTCGGCGACGTCAACGTCGCCGGCCGAAGAGCGCCGCACCGCTGGCGCGACTAAAGTGAGGCCCAATGCCAGCGAAGAAGGCGACGGCCAAGAAGTCCACCGTCAAGACCACGCGAAAGACCACGCGCAAACGCAGGGGTCCGGCCGAGGCGCGCGGTCCCGAGCCGACGCAGAGCCCGATCGCGACCGACGACGCCGAGATCGGCGAGCTCGTCGCGCACATCCGGTCGTCGCGCGGCGCCGTCATCGGCGCGTATCGGGATCCGTACGGTGGCACGCCACTCGTGTTCGCGACACTGCCCGTCGGCGCCGTGGAGGCGACGGCGTTCCAGCGCGATCTCTCGCGCACCCACGCGGAGCGGCTGGCAACGGCGATCGGCGACACGGGCGCCTTCCTCGATCCGGTCATCGCGATCCCCGCGAAGGACGGATTCCTCTCACCCAACGGGCGCCACCGTATCGCCGCGGCGCGAGCGCTCGGTCAGCGCTCGATCACCGTGCTCGCGACGGGGGACCAGGCACTCGCGTATCGGATCCTCGCGATGAACACCGAGAAGGCGCACAACCTGCGCGACCGCAGTCTCGAGGTGATCCGCATGGCGCGTTCGCTCGCGAAAGAGCAGCCGCGCTCCAAGGAGAAGGACCACGCGACGTCGTTCGAGTCCCCGGCGTTCCTCACACTGGGCTGCGCGTATGAGAAGCGCGACCGATTCTCGGGCTCGTCATACAACTCGATGCTGCGACGGGTCGAGCTGTTCCTCGATCAAACGGTGCCCGCGGCGCTGCGCCAGCGCGAGCAATGGGCCGTGCGTCTCCTCGATATCGACGACCGAGTGAGCGCGCATGTTAAGGAGCTGCAGGAGATGGGGATGAAGAGCCCATACCTGCGCGCGGTGGTGGTCGCACGCTGCAATCCGGTCCGGTGGATCCCGTCGAAGAAGGGTGCCGGCCCACCGATGTCGGTCGCGGAAGCGCTCACTCGCATGACGAAGAGCGTGCGCGCCTTCGAGCCGAAGAAGATCCGTCCGCAGGATCTGGCGATCGCCGCTGCTGTTGGCGGTGGGGACGAAGGCTCCTAGGCGCGAGCGGAGCGTCTAGTTCGCGCTTTCCCCGGGTCCGCGAAACCGCCCCACGGCGGCGAGCAGCTCATCCAGGCCAAAGGGCTTCGCGAGATAACCCTCGGCGCCGACCTCATCGGCCCATCGCCTCGCGCTCTCGGCCGCCGTCATCACGACGATCGGCACGTTGATGCCCTGGGCGTGGAGCGCGCGCGCGACTGCCCATCCGTCCATCACCGGCATGCGCATGTCGAGGAGGATCACCGCAGGCTGTTTGCGAGCGACCGACTCGAGCGCCTCTTGGCCGCTCGTCACGCTGACGACGTCGTAGCCCTCGCCCGAAAGGATGGCGCTCACCGTGTCCAGGATGGAGGCGTCGTCGTCAACGACGAGCACGGTGTCACTTTGTCCGTCGCCTCGCGCATGTGGTCGTACCGCGCTGGATGGCCGCGCAGCCTTGCCTTCTGGGGCACCTGCGGTCCACTGGATCACCACCTAGTCAAGTCTCCTTCCATCAGCGATCGGCAACGCGACGTGGAACGTCGAACCCTTGCCGACCTCGCTTTCCACCCATATCCGGCCACCATGTTCCTCGACGATCCCGCGACAGATGAACAGACCCAGCCCCATGCCGTGGAAGCGCCGGTCATCGACATTCGACGCGCGCGAGAAACGCTCGAAGATCCGCGGAAGGTCCGCGGCCGGGATCCCGATCCCAGAGTCCTCGACCGTGATGCGCGCCTCTCCGTCCTCCTGCCAGACCTTGATCTTGATCGGTTTGCGCTCCGGACTGTACTTCTTCGCGTTCTCGATGAGGTTCTGGAAGAGCTGCTCGACGCGACGACGGTCGTAGTCTCCGACGACCGGACCGCCCGCCTCGACCCGACAGATGCTCGGGTCGAGCGAGTCGTGCGAACAGATGTCTTGTGCGAGCGTCGCGAGATCGACAGGCTCGCGTTCGCCCACGAGGCGTCCCTGCTCGAGGCGCGCCGCGTCGAGCAGGTCGCCGACGAGCCCCGCGAGTCGCTTGCTCTCGCGCACGACCCGTCGGATGCCCGCGAGGTCCGCGGGGACGGACGGTTCCCGCATCGCGCGGCGCTCGAGGAACTCGGCTTGGGCCACGACGGTCGTCAGCGGGGTCTTGAGATCGTGCGCCGCGGCCGAGAGGAAGTCCTCTTTGAGCCGCGTCGCCTCCTCACGCGCACGCACGCGTGTCGCGTGATCGATGAGCGCACGGCTCTCGAGCATGACCGCCGCTTGGTCGGCGAGCAGGCCCGCGAGCTCGATGTCGCTGAGCGCGAAGATAGGCGGGCGCTGAGCACTGAGGGTGAGGACACCAAGACGACGCTCACCCGCAGTGATCGGGGCCGCAAGGACCGCACCGACGTGACGCGAGCGATAGTCCACCGCACCATCTGGGTTGTCGCGGATCGGATTCGTGCTGAAGATCGGACGCTGCAGCTCGAATGCGCGCCCAGTGAAATGTTTGCCCGGCTCGACGTCGACGGTCGTCCCGTCGTCTTCCCAGAAGCGCAGCTTCGAGGTGGCTTCCTCCCACAATCCGATGCGCGCCGACGTGCCGGTGCTGTTCGAGGCGCCGCGCTCGAGCTCGCGCACGATGTCGAGCGTCGTGGGCAGCCGCGGCAGGCTGGCGGCGCGAGCAAGGAACGAACGGAGCTCCGGCTCCTGCCACGCTCTGCGGAGAATCGGCGGCGGCGCGAAACCGAGGTAGTACGCGACCGCCGAGCCAAGGCCGAGCAGCTGCGCGAGCGCCTGGAACACAGCGCGATCATCCGATGGCGTCAGCGGCGTCAGCCCTGCGATAAGGAGGTCGGTGCCCAGGAGGATGGAGCCGACCGATATCGCCTCCATCCGTCGCCGCGTGACCCCCTTGGCTCGGCGCGCCGCTCGGATGAACGCGATCGCGCAGTAGAAGGACACGACGAAGAAGTACCCGACGATGTAGAGCGTCACGGAGGTCGGCAGCGTCGCGACAGCCGTCGTCTGCGTCGCAACGGTCGCGTAGGTCGCGACAATGCCCGCCACGAACCCGAGTTCCGCCGCGCGCATGACGGGAGCGCGTACCTGCGTGAAGTCGTCGACGAGCCGGAGCAGGACGTACGGCATGGCGATGAGTACCGCTACCTCGAGCGCTATCAGCCACGGCGTTGCCGTCGTTCCGGTCAGCGTTGCGATACGCGACGCCAGGATGACGAACGCGAGCGCACCGAAGAAGAGCGTCATGTCGATGTGTGCGCGCGTGGGGTGCCGTAGCGCGCGCAGCGCGACGCTGATGAAGATCAGCACGTAGATGACCTGCGTGACCGCAGAGATGAGGTCGAGCGCGTTCAGGCCGGTGATTCTAGGAACTCAGCGAGCGAGCAATAGACCGAGCAGAGCACCGCCGATGACCACAACGGCTGGATGCAGACGGCCTTGATACGTGAATACCGCGGCCGCGATCCCAATGACCACCTGCCACCATGACGGCACGTCGCCGGGCACGATCAGCGAGAACCCTGTCGCGCATAGCAGACCCGCAGTCGCAAGCGCCGCGCCACGCACGAGACCGGCGAACGGCACCGATAACAGCCAACGCCGCGCGACCGCGGTCGCTGGAAGGATCACGAGCGGAGGGAGGCTCGATGCGACAAGCGCCATCGCTGCCCCGAGAAGCCCGGCCATCTGGTAACCGAGACTCACGATCCACAGCCCATTCGGTCCGGTCGAAAGGCGGCCGATCGCGAGCGCCTCCACCAGCTGGCTGTCCGTCACGACCCCGGTCGCGACGAGATCCTGCCGCAGCAGTGGCAGCGATCCAAGACCACCGAGGGCGAGTGCGGAGTCTTTAAGGAGTACGGCAAAGAGTGTGAGCGGATCCACGTCCTATTCGACCGCACCTTCGGGCGACGTCGGGCGCTCGCGCCCAAGGAACAGCGCGCCGCAGAGTGCCGCGGCGGCAATGACGGCGATGCTGGAGACCGTCGTGAGGAGCAGCACGGCGAACGCAGCGACGACCACCGCGATATCGACGACCGTCCGAAGGCCATGTCGACGCGCGTCGCGGACGAGAACGATCGCAAGCCCGAGCGTCATGCCGCCGGTGGCCGGCGCCATGCCCTGAAGCGCCGATCGTGCGAGTGGCTGATCCGCGATCAATCCGTACGCCGCGGTCATCGCCACCGTGATGACCGCGGCGGGGACCATCATCCCCGAGACGGCGACGATCACACCTCGCCAGCCAGCGATCCGCTGACCGAGCAGACCGGCGAGCGCCACGAGGTGGATGCCGGGGCTCAGCTGACAGAGCGCCCAGGCTTCGGTGAACTCTCGCCCACCGATGCGCCCCTCGCGCTCGACCAGAAAACGGCGAAGAAGGAAGAGCGTACTGGTCCCACCGCCCACGGACTGCGTGCCGACCGCGATGAAGATCCTCGCGAGCTCACGCATCGCCGCCTAGGCTATGTGGGCGGCCGGCGAGGTGCGCCACCGCTAGCAGGCTGGCACGCGCTGTGCTTCTTCCTGAGCTATGGACTGGTCGCTCGTCGATACCGAACGCCTCGCGAAGCTCGCGTGCATGAGTTGCCAGCACGGCCTCGCCGGTGGCGTCATGCGTCAGGTCGAGTGGACGACCCGTCGCTGCATTGTCGTGGTCGCGTGCCCGACTTGCAGCGCGGAGTCGATGGTGGTCCTTGAAACGAGCGGCCTGCGGCGCGCGGCGCCACCCATCGATGTCGATGACGTGCTTCGCGCGCACGTTGCGCTCGCGCACGTAGACCGGGTGAGTGACCTCTTCACGTCCTAGACCGCGCACCGGAGCTAGATCGCGAGGCGCAGCTGCGACGGCGCGACGGGCTCGGGCTTTCGGAACGGACGCTCTTCGAATTGGTATCGCAAGCGCACGCGACGCGCGCGCTCCTCGACCACATCGGTGTAGCTGCGCGCGGGGTTGACCCGCTCCGCGAACTGCGCCTCGGTCGCCGGGACGAGGGCGGGGGAGTGCTCCGAGAGGAACGCGAAGTAGTGTGGCTTCACCGCCGGATCGAGCTTCAGCGGACGCGTCGAGAAGAATGTCGCACCGCTCCTCGCCGCCGCGGCTGCCACCGCGTCGAGCGACTCCTCAGAATCGCTGAGGCCTGGCAGGATCGGCGCGGCGAGGACACCCGCGTCGATCCCGGCGGAGACCAGGCGTCGTACCGCCTCGAGTCGCGCTTTCGGCGGAGACGCGTGCGGTTCCGAGATCCGCGCGATCTCCTCAGAAACCGTGCCGACGCTGACGCAGACCTTGACGTCGAGTCGTGACAGCAGATCGACATCGCGGACCACCATCGAGCCCTTCGTGATCACGACAAGCGGCAGGGGCGACGCGACGAGCGCTTCGAGCGTTCGCCGAGTGATGCGGTAGCGGCCCTCGCACTGCTGATAGGGATCTGTGGCGGTCCCGAGTGCGACGGTCTCGCGCTTGCGCAACCGACGCAGCTCTTGCGTGAGCAGCTCGGAGAAGTTGATCTTCACGTCGATCTCGCGGTCGAAGCCGGCGCCGGTGTCGCGGCCGCGACGCGCGTGGTAGTCGCGCGCGTAGCAATAGACGCAGGCCCGCTCACACCCCATGTAAGGGTTGAGGCTCCACGCGAAAGGCATTCCCTGAACGCGCGTCAGCGCGCTCTTCACCGTGACCTCTCGATACAGGACGCCGCTCCCCATGGTCGTGGCGATGATAGAACATGCGTTCTAACAACAGAAAGGCTCAGATTGGGGACCACCCGCGCCTCAAGGAGACGAACGATCGCGCCCACGAAGAAGCCCGCGGCACGCGCCGGACTGGCCGAGTACAAGCGCAAGCGTGACTTCTCGCGCACGCCCGAGCCCGCGCCGCGCCCTGCGCGCTCGGCGACCCGTCGCAGCTTCGTCATCCAGAAGCATCGCGCGACGGCCCTCCACTACGACTTCAGGCTCGAGATCGGCGACGCGATGCCGTCGTGGGCAGTGCCAAAGGGTCCTTCGCTCGATCCAAGCCAGAAACGACTCGCGATGCAGGTCGAGGATCACCCGCTCGAGTACGCGGGCTTCGAAGGCGTCATCCCCGCGGGCGAGTACGGCGGCGGCACGGTGATGATCTGGGACGAGGGGACGTACGAGATGCTCGACGACGTCGATCCCGCCGTCGCGCTCAAGAAGGGCGAACTGCGATTCACGCTGAACGGCCGCAAGCTCAAGGGACGCTGGACCCTCGTTCGCACCGGGCCGCGGAAGTGGCTGCTGATCAAAGGGCGCGACGCGGAGGCGGACACGACCGACGTCACGGTCGCACAGCCGCGCTCGGTACGAACGAATCGCCTCCTTGCCGAGATCGCTCGCGATGAGGGAGGCGACGTCGATAAGGCGGCGACCGGCGACCCCGCCGTGAGTAAGACGTCCGGATCCGCGAAGCGTTGAGGGCACCGATCGCGCCGATGCTCGCCTCGCTCTCGAAGGAGGTGGTGAGCGGCCCGGACTGGGTCTACGAGGAGAAGTACGACGGGATCCGGGCCGTCGCGTACCGCGATGGCGATCGCGTGCGTCTTCTGTCGCGCACCGGTCAGGACCTGACCGCGGGTTTCCCGGCGATCGTCGACGCCATTCGCGATCTGCCGGATCCTGACACTGTGCTCGACGGCGAGCTCGTCGTCTTCGATCCGAGCGGCGTCTCGCGGTTCCAGCTGCTTCAGCGTCGCGGCATCGAGCGTGGCACGCGGACGGTCTACGCGGTCTTCGACTGCCTCCGTTCAGAAGGACACGATCTCCTCCGCCGGCCGCTTGATGAGCGACGCGCGCGACTCCTCAAGCTGATCCCGCGACGGTCGGGCGCGCTCATGCCGTCGCGGCGGCTGCCGCGTGACGGCGAGCGAGCGCTGGCGACCGCGCGCGAGAAAGGGTGGGAGGGCGTGATCGCGAAGATCGCGTCGTCGCCCTACGAGCCGGGGGTGCGCTCGCGGGCGTGGCTCAAGATCAAGGTGCGCGGTGAATCGGAGTTCGTCATCGGCGGATACACGCCGCCGCAGGGATCGCGCACGGAGTTCGGCGCGCTGCTCGTCGGCCTCTATGACGGCGGCAGGCTGCGCTACACCGGGAAGGTGGGGACCGGGTACACGCAGGACACGCTTCGCGACCTCGGGGCGAAGCTCATGGATCTGCGGACAGACGCGCCAGCGTTCGAGCCGACACCGCGCGTCTCCGGTGCGATCTGGGTGAAGCCGCGACTCGTCGCGCAGCTCGCATACGCGGAGTGGACGGCCGACGGAAGGCTGCGGCAGCCGGCGTTCCTGGGACTCCGCACCGACAAGAAACCAGAGGAGTGCACGTGGGCACGACGCGAGTGAACGACGGCGAGACGATCGGCGGGGTGGTGATCTCGAACGTCAACAAGGTGTGGTGGCCCGATGAGGGCATCACCAAGGGCGACATCGCGCGTTTCTACCACGCGATCTCGCCCCTGCTGCTTCCATGGATGCAGGGTCGCCCCCTCACGGCGGAACGCTGCCCCGACGGGATGCTCGGTGGCTGCTTTTACCGGAAGAACTTCCCCGAGGGCAACATCCCTGTCGGTGCGCCGCGGCTCCGGCTGCGTGCCGAGAGCACCGGCAAGGACGTGAACTACGTTGTCGGAGGCAACCTCGAGGCGCTCCTCGGCCTCGTCAGGGTGGGATGTATCGCCATGCACATCATGAACTCGCGCGTCGGCTCGATGCGTGATGCGGATTGGCTCGCGTTCGACCTCGATCCCAGCAGTGGCGAGTTCGCCGACACCATCCGCCCGGGCAGGGCATTGAAGGCGATCCTCGATGAGCATGGCCTGGTGTCGTTCCCGAAGACGTCGGGCAGCCGAGGGCTGCACGTGTTCGTACCGCTCCGCGCGGGGCATTCACAGGAGAACGTGACGGCCTTCGCGGTCCGCGTAGGCGAAGAGCTCGCGCGCCGCGAGCCTGAGCTCGTCACGATGGAGTTCAGCAAGAAGGCGCGGGGCACGCGCGTGTACGCCGATCCCTTCCGCAACGCGTACCTGCAGACCATCGTCACGCCGTATTCGGTGCGGCGTCGCCCGGGCGCCACGGTCTCGATGCCACTCGCGTGGGACGAAGTCACGGCGCGGCTCGATCCGCGCCGCTTCGCCATCCGAACGCTCGAGAAGCACATGGCGCGCGACGATCCCTGGGCCGACTTCAAGAAGAAGGCGCAGCGGCTGCCCAGCTAGCGAGCGAGTGGCACGGCGTATGCCCCTCACCGAGGTATGGACAACCGAGAACGTAGCGATCATCGCGTCGCCGTCGGACAGAAATTGCCACAGCGCGGCTTCAGCCACTGGTTCTCGCGCGTCGCGTCAAAGATCGCAGCGTTCACGGGTCGGCCGCGGGCGTTCCTGACCGCGATGCTGGTGATCGTGGTGTGGGCCATCACCGGACCCATCTTTGGCTTCTCAGACACCTGGCAGCTCGTGATAAACACCGGGACGACCGTCGTGACCTTCCTCATGGTCTTCCTTATCCAGAACACGCAGAACCGCGATGCGCGCGCGATCCACCTCAAGCTCGACGAGCTTCTGCGCGCTGTTCCAGGCGCGCGCAAGGAATTCATGGAGGCTGAGGAAGAGGATCTCGACGAGATCGAGCGCGAGAAGGCGATCGTGGACGAGGACGACCCCGCGCCGCCGGAAGGCCGCGCGCACGGTCACGCCATTCGCTAGCGCCAGGGCGGCAGCGGCAGGGCCCAGCCGCGGATGATGACCGCTCAGCGTGCGAGCTGTGAGTGGTCGGCGCTCCCGATCGGGTGCGGGACGAAGCGAGCGTCATCGCGCTCGTCGATGTGGTCTCTGATCAGCTGCTCGAGGAACACACCGCCTGTCGGGATCCAGTGATGGTCGGCGTCGGATGCGAACCCATCGCAGTAGCCGAAGGTGCCGTGATGCATGACGATCCCACCGACCCCGTCACGTGACCTTGTTGCGAGGTGAGTGGCGTTGCAGCACTCGAAGTGAATCACCGTCGACATGACGCGCCTCCCCACTGACGACGCCTGCGACACCGTGGTGTCGTTCCCCTGAGCTCAGGATACGAACGCATCACGACAGTTCAAGAGGAAAGTGAGGCGCTCGCGTGTGTACCGCGCGACCAAGCGAGCAGACCCGGCTAGGCGAACACCGAAAGCGCCGCCCTTCGGCACACGAACTCCGCGGGCAGGCCGCCCGCGAGGACCCCATCCGCGTGCACGGCGACGGGGTCGTCCGAGGCGATCGCGATGCGCGTTCCCCGGTACTGAACGGGCCGTACGGGGAGCTTGCCGCCGCGCCACACGGCGAAGAGCGATGCCATGAGCGCCCAACGACCGATGCGCGGGAAGACCGCGACATCGAGCAGGCCGTCGGTCATCGAGACTCGCGGCAAGAGCTCGAGCGACCAGCCGTAGTAGGGACTGTTCATCACGAACACCTGCAGCGCGCGCTGGCGGTCCTCGCGTCCGTCGACGGTGATCGCGACCCGATACGAGCGATGGGTCACCCAACGCACCGCGCGCCGGAGAGCTCTCCGCCAGTTGCCCCGCTCCGCGTGGCGCGCCGCGCCGAACATCTCCGCGTCGAGACCGATCCCGGCCGTCTCGAAGAAGACCTTTCCGTTGACCTCGGCGGCGTCCGCGCGTTTCACGCGGCGCCGAGTGATCACTTCGGCCGCTCTGACGGGCTCGAGCGGGATCCCCAGACCACGCGCGATGTTCATCACGCTGCCGAACGGGAGGATCCCAAGCACGACGGGACTGTCGAGGAGCGCCGCGGCCGCCGGCGCGACCGTTCCGTCCCCTCCGGCGACGATGCATACCGGGAAGCCTTGGTCGATCGCGCGCCGCGCGAGATCGGCCGAGCTCGGCGACTCCGCGCCCGTCCTCACGACCTCTAACTCGAAGCCCGCATCACGCAGAATATCCTGGCAGCGCTCGAGATCACCTTCCTCCGCGTGGCGCCCGCCCGCGGCCGGATTGGTGATCAACATTGCGCGCGACCGCAAGGTTCGTTCAGGCACTCTTCACGTGCTACGGTGGGGTTGGCACGCTGAGGGCGTGGCGACCCAGTGTCGCGATAGCGGGGAGGGGAACCATGGCAAAGGGTGGATTGGTCCACTTCATATGCATTGCCGATGCCCACGCGACGCGCGAGACCAGGTCGTCATCCGACACGCTGACCGTCGTCTCCAACCAGTGGGCGTACTGCGCGTTCGATGCCCGCGCCGAAGGCCACGAGTGGCAGGAGACCGAGGGCGTGACGTTCGAAGAGCTGCGATCGGGCCTTACGCGCAGCCGACTCTCCAAGCTTCCGGCCGAGGATCGCAGCCGCTAGTCAGCTGCCCGGCCCGCGGACCCGGTGGAAGACGACCAGCGCTCCACCTCCTGGGCCCTCGAACTCGACCATCTCCGCCGTCGCGTGCCACCAGCTGCCTTTGCGCGGCCCGCTCGCCAGCTTGAACCGGATCGACGCCGGCTTGCCGCGGGCGGCACGCGCGAGCGGTGTCGCGTCCGCGGGCAGCTTGACACCACGCTCGTCCTGATAGAGCGCGGCCGCGAACGTCCGCTGGAACGCCGGATTCGCGAGAAGCACCCGGCCGTCGCGGTCGACGACCACGGCGGGATCCTTCCCGACGAGCGACCCAAGCAGCTTCGCGCGGGTCCGCAGGGCATCGCGCCGTTCCTGCTGCGCGAGACGCTCGAGCTCGCGCACCGCTGTGGAGCGTTCGTCGATCTCCTGGTTCAGTGCCGCTACCGCGAGACCCGCTCGGCTCTCGACGCGGAACTTGAGGAACAACCGCGAGATGTGCGCTTTGACAGCCTGCTCGCCGATCCCCATCTCCTCGGCGATCGCCTTGTTCGCCATACCCGCGACGACGCGTTGAAGCACCTCGCGTTCACGTGGGGTGATGTCGGGTAAAGAGCTTCGTGACGCTACGTTCGTATACGGACCTTTTGTGGCCTTTCGTTACGGACCATCAAGCGAGTCTAGTAAGGGCAACCAATCATGACTGTTATTCAGAATCGCACGCCCTTCCAGGTTGCCCTGGTGGTGCGGCCACCCCTGACGGGCGTGGTCACGCTGGCGCTGACGCATATCCGCGCCGTTCCGCTCGAGACGCAGATCTCTGAGGTCGGCAAGGCAGGCTGCGATTTCGCTGTCCTGGACGAGGCCGCCGCCGACGGTGGGCTCAAGGACGCGATCGCTGAGATGAACAAATCGAACAAGCCGGTCCTGGTCCTTGTACGCAACCACGGCATGCAGGGAGCGCTGAACGCGATCGGCCTGGGTGCCACCGAGATCCTGCGCGTGCCATTCGATCCCGCTGAGCTGGTGATCCGCGCGAGCCAGGCGATCCACCGCACGACCGGCCACCTTCCCGATCTCGATAACGACGTGAAGATCGGAAAGCTGCACGTCGACGTGACCAACGGCCACATCGCCATGAACGGCAGCGCCCCGCATCTCACCCCGCTCGAGCGCGGGCTGCTCTACGTGCTCATCGCGAACGCCGGCCGCGTCGTGTCCCGTGAGGACATCATCGACGTCGTCTGGGGCGCCGACGCTGAGCCGAACAGCAACTTGGTGGACCGCCACATCCGGGACCTGCGCCGCAAGCTTCAGGACGACTGGCGCCGGCCGAACGTCCTCGCCACGATGCGCGGCCAGGGCTACATGGTGCCGATCACCGACTGACGGCAGTAGCACCGCCGTCCTTGACCAACTCATAGATTGAGCGCCGAGACCCGGGCCTAGACTGGGTCGACCGTATGACGCTGTCGAGGTCCGATCGACCCTACGGTCAGTTCCCGCGAGGGGCCGAGCCGGAGCCCGCTCCGGCGCCCGAGACCCCGCGGCACATCCCGTTGCGCGAGCGCATCATCGCGCGGCTCCGCGCGCCGCTCGCTCTTTTGTCACTGCTCCTGCTCAGCTGGTTCCTTGTTTCCGCCGTCCACACCGGCGGACTCGCCGCGCTACGCGCGCAGCAGGAGCAGCCGACTCCAGCGCCGACACCGCAGCTCGCGGCGGCCATCTATCAGCATGTCGCGCCGTCGGTCGTGCAGGTCACGGCGAACGGCGCGAGCGGGGAGCCCAGCAGCGGCGCCGGCGTGATCGTTGATGACATGGCCGAGATCCTCACCAGCCTGCACATCATTGATGGGGCCACCGGGATCACGGTGAAGTTCAACGATGGCACGAGCTCCGCCGCTCAGGTCGTCGCGCGTCTTCCCGATCGCGACATCGCGGTGCTGCGGGCGCTCGCGCCTCCGGCCCGGTTCCAACCGGCGACGATGGGGAATCCAGGCCGGCTCTCCGTCGGAGATCCCGCTTTCGTCATCGGCCATCCCTTCGGACTGACCAGCTCGCTCTCGACCGGCGTCATCTCCGGTCTGGATCGCGCGATGAACGCGCCGGGGCTGTCGCAGCCCATCACTGGTCTCATCCAGTTCGACGCGGCGGTGAATCCTGGGAACTCGGGCGGGCCGCTGGTGGATCTACATGGCGATGTTGTGGGTATCGTCACAGGGCTGGTGAACCCAGCGGGTAAGGTGTTCAGCGGGGTGGGCTTCGCGGTCACCATTGACTCGGCGGCGGCCGGGCTCGGCATCCCACCGGATTAGAGGAAGGAAGGCCATGACGACCAGTGTTCGTCCCGGCAGTCAGATGGAGCGCCTGCTCTTCGAGATCAAGAAGGTGATCGTTGGGCAGGACCATCTGCTCGAGCGCATCGTCGTCGCCCTGCTCGCGCGTGGCCACCTTCTCGTCGAGGGCGTGCCCGGTCTTGCGAAGACCCTCGCCGTGAAGACCGTCGCCCAATCGATCAGTGGCGAGTTCAAGCGGATCCAGTTCACCCCGGACCTCGTGCCCGCCGACCTCGTCGGCACTCGCATCTACAACCAGAAGAACGGCGAGTTCCAGACCTCGCTCGGTCCGGTCTTCACCAACCTGCTCCTCGCGGACGAGATCAACCGTGCGCCGGCGAAAGTGCAGAGCGCGCTCCTCGAGGTGATGCAGGAGCGGCAGGTCACGATCGGGCGCGAGACGCACAAGGTGCCGGATCCGTTCCTCGTCATGGCGACGCAGAACCCGATCGAGACCGAGGGCACGTACGCGCTGCCCGAGGCGCAGGTCGACCGCTTCATGATGAAAGTCCTCATCACATATCCGAGCGAGATGGACGAATTCGTCGTCGTCGAGCGCATGACAGGCCCGCTCGCCACGGTGCAGCCGGTCCTCACCACGGAGCAGCTCATCGGGCTGCAGCGCGAGGCCGATAAGGTCTTTGTCGACCCGGTGCTGATGGAGTACGTCGTCCGCCTCGTGACCGCGACGCGGTCTCCGAAGGAGTACGGCGTCCAGGACATCGCGAAATACATCACGTACGGCGCGAGCCCACGTGCTTCGATCAACATCGTTCTCACCGCGCGCGCTCTCGCCTTCATGCGCGGGCGCAACTACGTTCTCGCGCAGGACGTCTCGGACATGGCGGTCGACGTGCTTCGGCACCGCATCGTTCTCTCGTACGAAGCGCTCTCCGACGACGTGACATCCGACACGCTCATCGGAAAGGTCATGGAGCGCATCCCGGTGCCGACCGCGCCGATGCAGGGTCATGCTCTCGTCCGTTAGCACGCCGGAGCGCACGCTCCGCCGTCTCGACTGGACGGTCGTCCGACGCTTGGACGGTCTGCTGCAGGGCAACTACCGGACGTTGTTCCGCGGCCAGGGCCTCGACCTCGCGGACATCCGCGAGTACGTACCCGGTGACGATGTGCGCAATATCGATTGGAACGTCACCGCGCGGCTCGACCTCCCGCATGTCCGTGAGTACCTCGAAGACCGCGAGATCACCGCGCACTTCCTCCTCGATCTGTCGCCCTCGGTCGACTTCGGCACGCAGGCCGCGCTGAAACGCGACCTGCTCGTCGACTTCGTCGGTCTCATCGCGCGCCTGCTCACGCGACATGGCAACCGCGTGGGCGCGATCCTGTACGGGAAGCACGTGGAGAAGATGGTCCCCGCGCGTGGCGGTCGGATGCAGGTCCTGCGGCTGATCGACGAGCTCCAGCGGCGACCGCGTCTCGAGAGCTCGCCGGCGACATCTCTCGCCGAGCTCATCGAGACGGCCCTCCGCTCGATCAAGCGGCGATCGCTCGTGTTCATCGTCTCCGACTTCTTCACCATGCCGGGCTGGGAGAAGCCGCTCGGTCTGCTCGCGCAGCGTCACGAGACGCTCGCGATCCGCCTCACCGACCCGCGCGAGCGCGAGCTCCCGGACATCGGATTCGTGATCATGACGGACTCCGAGACCGGCGAGGCGCTCCACGTCGACACGCACGACGCGCGCTTCCGCAAACGCTTTGCCGAGGTCGTGGAAAAACGCGAGCGAGAGCTGGGCGCAACGTTCCGGCGGGCCGGCGTGGACACGCTCGAGCTTTCGACGGAAGAGGACCTCGTACGTACGGTCGTGCGCTTCGCGGCGACGCGCAAGCTGCGCCGCGCGCGCCACCGCGCGATGGGGCGAGCGTCGTGACCTTCCTCTTCCCGGTCGGCCTCTGGCTCACGCTCATCGTGCCGATCCTCATCGCCCTCTACGTCTGGGCGCAGCGCCGCCGCCAGAAGTACGCGCTGCGGTACGCGAGCCTCTCGCTTGTGAAGGAGGCGATGGGCCGCGGCCCGGGCATCCGCCGCCATATCCCACCCGCACTCTTCATCGCCGCGATGTTCTTCATGACCGCCGCGCTCGCCCGTCCGGTGATGGTCGTCGTCGCGCCTGCGCAGGAGGGCACGGTGATCCTCGCGATCGACGTGTCCGGAAGCATGCAGGCGGAGGACCTCAAGCCCAATCGCATGGAGGCCGCGAAGGAAGCCGCGAAAGCGTTCGTCGCGCGCCAGGGCGAGGACGTCTCGGTCGGCATCGTGTCGTTCTCGGGCGACGCGTCGCTCGTGCAGTCACCCACGACCGACAAGGACCTCGTGATGAAGGCGATCGACCGTCTGCGGCCGCAGCGCGCGACCGCGATCGGCCGCGGCATCCTGACCTCGCTCGACGCGATCTTCGAGAACGACGAGGAGATCCCGCCGAGCGTCCAGGCGTTGAAGGCGCTCGAGCAGAGCGGCGGTCAGGCGCGTCCGGCGGCCACGCCGCCGCCCGGTGGCACGCTCAACGCGCCCGCGACGATCATCCTTCTGTCGGACGGACAGAACAATCAGTTCCCCGCGCCGCTGCAGATCATCGATGCGGCGATCAGCCGCGGCATTCGCGTGTACACGGTCGGCGTCGGCAGCGCAGAAGGAACGATCCTCCGCCTGCAGGGTCGTCAGATCCGCACGCGCCTTGATGAGGCGACGCTGAAGCAGATCGCTGCGATGACCGACGCCGAGTACTTCAACGCCTCGAACGCCGCCGACCTGCGCTCCGTGTACGAGAAGCTCTCGACCCAGCTTGTGCTGCGTCAGCAGAAGACGGAAGTGACGGCATACCTCACCGCACTCGCCGCGGTGCTCTCGATCGTCGCGGGGGGGTTGTCGTTGCTCTGGTTCAACCGCCTGCCGTAGCTGTCCACCTGAGCAACGAGTCAGCGGACGCGCACCCTCGCTCGCTGCTGGCTACGCCGGCCCGCTGGTCGCGGAGCGCGCCCGTTCGGGCCGGCTGGGCGCAGACGCTCGCTCGGATGGCGCGCCCGCTGGCTCGTTGCCAATCAGTCCTCTAAGTCCGTTCCTGGTCAATAATCCCCGCGTGACGACTATTCCCGCCGCTGATCTCCGCTCGCGAGTGCATGAGCTCATGCCGCAGGTGAGAGCGGATCTCGAGCGACTCGTTCGCATCCCTTCGGTGAGTGCGGATGGGCACGATCCGGCTCCACTCGTGAGATCGGCGGAGCTTGTCGCCGAATTGCTGCGTGCGGTCGGCGCCGACACGAAGGTGCTGCGCGCCGCTGGCGGACACCCTGCGGTCGTCGGGTACTTCAAGGCACCGCCCGGGAAACCCACGGTCCTCCTCTATGCGCATCACGACGTTCAGCCACCGGGTCCCGATTCGGAATGGAAGACGCCGCCGTTCGCTCCGACGGAGCGCGACGGTCGCCTTTACGGACGCGGCGCCGCCGACGACAAGGCCGGCGTGCTCGCGCACATTGCAGCGCTGCGTGCATACGACGGCAAGCCGCCGGTGGGCGTCGCCGTGTTCATCGAAGGCGAGGAAGAGGCCGGGTCGGAGCGGCTACGCGGATATCTCGAGGGTGAGGCCGATCGGCTCCGCTGCGACGCGGTCGTCGTCGCCGACGGTGGCAACTGGCGCATCGGCGCGCCGGCGATCACGACGACGCTGCGCGGAGTCGTCGCGTGCGTCGTCGAGGTGCGCGTGCTCGACAAGGCTGTCCACAGCGGCGGCTTCGGTGGGCCACTTCCTGACGCGCTCACGACGCTCGCCCGCCTTCTCGCAACGCTTCACGACGCCAAGGGCAATGTCGCCGTCGAAGGGCTCGTCCGTGGGAAGGCGCCGCCACTCGACCTCACCGAGGCGGAGCTTCGCGAGCAGGCTGGCGCGCGAAAGAGCGTGAAGCTCATCGGCGACGGTGGGCTTACCGACCGCATGTGGACGATGCCCGCGATCTCGGTGCTCGCGCTCGACGCGCCGGCGGTGCATGACGCCGTGAATCAGCTCGTGCCCGTCGCGCGCGCGAAGGTGAGCATGCGGATCCCGCCGGGACAGGACGCGACAAAGGCGCTCGACGCGCTCGTGAAGCACCTCGAGAAGAACGTTCCGTGGGGCGCCGAGCTGAACATCGAGCGTCATCCGGTCGGCGAGCCGTTCGCGACGAAGACGGGCGGCCCCGCATACCGCGCGATGCATGCGGCGCTGTCCGAGGCGTGGGGTGCGAAGGCCGTCGACGTCGGCTCGGGCGGGAGCATTCCGTTCCTATTCGACTTCGCTGAGCTGTTCCCCAAGGCGGAGATCCTGGTGACGGGCGTCGACGATCCGCAGTCGGGCCCACATGGACCGGACGAGGGCCTCCATCTCGCGGAGTTCGAGCGCGTCTGCCTGGCGGAGACGTTGTTCCTATCTAAGCTCGCGGGCTAGCCGTCGCCGGATGTTCGACTTGAGCGTCCCGCTCTGGGAGATCGTCCTTCGGACGATGGTCGTGTATGCGACGGTGCTCGCTCTGCTGCGCCTCGGCGGGAAGCGCGAGCTCGGTACGATGAGCCCGGCGGACCTCGTCGTGATCCTCATCATCGCGAACGCGGTGCAGAACGCGATGAACGGTGGGGACGTATCACTCATCGGTGGTCTCGTGTCGGCGGCAACACTGGTCGGCGGGAATCTCTTGCTCGGTCGCTTCGGCCGAAACATCCCGATCCTCGGGCGGCTGGTCTACGAAGAGCCGACGCTACTCTTACAGGACGGTGAGCCCATCACGGAGAACCTGAAACACGAGCATGTCGATGTTGCCGAGGTGGAGATGGCCGCCCGCGAGCACGGCATCTCGGACCTCAACGAGGTCGCTGCAGCCATCCTTGAGATCGACGGATCGATCAGCATCATCCCCAAGAAGGGCGGCGGCTACCACAGGTCGCATCGCCGATTCAAGCAGGTGCGCGAGAAGACCTAGCGGCGATGGGACTTCTACCGCACGTACGCGGCGCGGAAATCCTCGAAGCTTGCGTAGAACGCATCCGGGCTCTGACCGAACGCTCCCGTGAACGCCGACTGCCACGCTTCGCCGCGGCCGACGCGCGCGCAGAACGTGCGCAGCGCGAGTGGGGCGTTCGCAGCGAGCATCCGATCGACCGCGAGGTAGCCGACCGCGAATGGGTTCGAGTCCGCGGGCCAGGCGGTCTCCAGCGACCGCAGCGTCACATACCGAGCGTTCCGGAGCTGACGTTTGATGAACAGGTCCATGTTCGCGGCGGGGATGAGGCCCGCGTCGACGAGCGACCGGTACGCGAGCGACTCCGCCATGCCTTCCGAGAGCCAGCGCGGGCCGAGCATGCAGGCCCGGCCGCCCAGTGCGTATTGCCAGGTGTGCACGTACTCGTGCGCCGCGAGCTCCTTGCGCTCCGTCGACGCGGTCCAGGTGTCGGACGCCGCGGCCGAAGGCGTCGCCCAGGCGCTGTTGCTCGTAAGGATGTCGAACGACGGCCCGGCGGTGATACAGCAGAACTGCTCGCTGCCGTTCCCGACGCTGACGTTGACGGTGATCGCATTCGTGCGATCGCCACCAACGCTCGCCGCGAGATACGCGCCGGCGCGCGCGACGCCTTCGTGCACCTCGGCGATGGCGGATGCATCGACGCTGTCGCCGATCGTGTACGTGACACCCGCCGGTGATGGTGGCGTGGGTCGTGGTGCCGAGCCGTCGGGGTTCAGCACGGTGACGAGCCAGAAGACGCCGTAGTCCTCCATCCACGTCGCGCCTTCGATGAGCGGGCGGATCCCGAGCCGGTAGGTACCGGGCAGGGACGGCGCCTGCACGCTGAACTGGAACCACGCGATCTGACCGGGGCCGACGTACGCCGCTGGCTGCACGGCGAGGCGGTTGTAACGTGGCCAGCCCGTCGCCGGCGAGCCGCGCGCGCCGTCGCCGCCGACGATGCTCGGCTGGTCCTGTCCCGGTTCCTGGTCCCATGTTCCGAGGTAGGCGACCTGACCGAGGCGGCCGGACACCCAGCCCGCCGAGCCGGAGTTGAAATACGCGACGACCGCGGTCGCGCGCGCGCCGGCGCAGAGGCTCATGTATCCGGACTGCCCGTACCAGGACGCGTGGAAACCCGGGATGCCACTGGCGACACGCGCCGGCGGTGCGATGCCGGGGCCGACCGAGCCGGCACACGTCAAGCCTGCCGGCGCGAGACCAGTCACGGCCCCAGGCGCGGGGCCCGCGGCCGCAAGTGACGCCATGAGCGTGACCACGGCAACAGCTAGTCCCATCACCAATGCAACTCTGCGCCTCGAGTGCCGTGATGGGAACGCCGCGTGCGTGAGGCCGCTACGCTGACAGGCGTGCCCGATTCGCCGCCGCGCGCCGTGTTGAGCCCCGCGTTCCGGCTCGTATTCCGCCTCGAGATCGCGAATCGACCGGGTATGTTCGCGAACGTCGCGATGGTCATTGGCGAGCGGGGCTGCAGTCTCGGAGCGATCGATCTCGTGGAGGCAACGCCCGCCGTCCACGTCCGGGACGTCACAGTCGACTGTCCGGACGAGCCGACCGGTGCGCAGCTGCAGGAGGACCTCCGCCGCATCGAGGGGGTCCGAGTGCGCAACGTCTCCGACCGCGCCTTCCTCATGCATCTCGGCGGGAAGATCGAGACGAAGGGACGCGTGAGCGTGCGCACACGCGACGACCTGTCGCTCGTGTACACGCCCGGCGTCGCGCGGATCTGCCGCGCGATCGCCGACGACCCCGACAAGGTCTGGCGCCTGACGATCCGGCAGAACTGCGTCGCGATCGTGAGCGATGGCTCGGCCGTCCTGGGCCTCGGCAACATCGGACCGGAGGCCGCGCTGCCCGTGATGGAGGGCAAGTCACTCCTGTTCGCGGATCTCGCCGGCATCACCGCGTTCCCGCTTTGTCTCGCGACGCAGGATCCCGACGAGATCGTGCGGACCGTGGTGAACGTGGCGCCGGTATTCGGCGGCATCAACCTTGAGGACATCGCGGCTCCCGCCTGCTTCGTGGTCGAGCGCAAGCTTCGAGAACGGCTCGACATCCCTGTCTTTCACGACGACCAGCACGGAACCGCCATCGTCGTGCTCGCGGGACTCCAGAACGCCGCGGCCGTTGTGCGTCGTCCTCTGGCGGAGCTGCGCGTCGTCATCGCGGGCGCGGGCGCCGCTGGGATAGCGACAGCGCGCTTGCTGCGTCTCGCGGGAGTCAGCGACATCACCCTGTGCGACCGGCACGGCATCGTTCACGCGAAGCGCGATGATCTGAACGAGGAGAAACGCGACGTGGTGACGATGCTCGCGACGACGCGTCGGGGGTCGCTGGAAGACGCTCTCGCCGGCGCGAACGTGTTCATCGGGCTGTCCGGCCCGCGGATCGTCTCGCTCGCCGCTCTGCGCACGATGGGACGGCCGCGCATCGTCTTCGCGCTCGCGAATCCGGATCCGGAGATCGACCCGCTCGACGCCGCCCCGGAGGTCGACGTGCTCGCTACAGGGCGCAGCGATTACCCAAATCAGGTGAACAACGTGCTCGCGTTCCCCGGCGTCTTCCGCGGTCTGCTCGATGCCCGCGCGCGAGGTGTCTCGGCCGAGGTCGAGCTCGCCGCGGCGGAAGCGCTCGCCGGCACGGTCCCGCCGCAGGTGCGATCGGCCGAATACATCCTGCCCTCGGTGTTCGATCGTGACGTCGTGCCCGCCGTCGCGAAAGCCGTCGCGGCCGCCACGCGTGACGCCGGTCTCTCGCGAAAGAGCGCGACGCCGGACTCGTAGTGCTCATCCATCGCCACGACGCCGCGCTGAGCGACGCCGAGTGGCGTGCGTTCCTCGCCGACCATGACTTCGGCGAGCTCGTCGTGCCGGGCGTCGGTCGCGATCTGCCGATCGTCGTGCCGACCCACTTCGTGTATGACGGCGACAAGACGGTCTGGCTCCACCTCGCGCAGCCGAATCCGGTGTGGGAGGCGCTGGCGGAGCGCCCGCGCGCTCTTCTTTCGGTCTTCGGCGCATACACCTACATCCCGGGCCATTGGAACCAGGATGAGTACGGGGTGCCGACGTCCTACTACGCGGCGGTGCAGCTCGCGTGCGACGTCGAGGTGCTCGATGATCCCGCGCAGATCGCCGCGATCCTCGAGCGCCAGCTCGCGCACTTCCAGCCAGAGGGCAAGCACGCGCCGGTCGAGCCAGGCGACAACCGGTATGGAAAGCTGCTCGGATCGATCCGCGGCATCCGGCTCTCGGTGACCGACGTGCGCGCCAAGTTCAAGTTCGGGGCGAACCGCACCGTCGAGCATCGGCTGGCGGTGGCCGCGAAGCTCGCGGAGCGCGGGCGACCGCTCGACCTCGAGGCGCGCGGGAACGTCATGCGTCGGATCGAGGGCCGCTGACGCTCGACCCGCTCTTCCTCGCCGGGCTCGCGGTCCTGGCGCTGCTGACGGTCTCTCCCGGAGCGGACATGGCGCTCGTCGCGAAGATCACGCTCGAGCGCGGCCGCCGCGCCGCGTTGGTCGCGTCGATCGGGATCTGTTCGGGCCTGCTCGTCCATGCGACCGCTTCGGCGCTGGGGCTGTCCGTGATCCTCGCGACCTCTGCGGAGGCGTTCACGACCGTGAAGCTCGTGGGCGCGGCATACCTGGCGTATCTCGGAGTGCAGGCGCTTCGCAGCTCCTTCCGTCATGACGAGGCTGATGTGCCGCCGGCGCGCCGCGGTGCCAATCCGTTTCTGCAGGGCGTGTTCAGCAACGTGCTCAACCCGAAGGTCGCGGTCTTCTACCTGACCTTCCTGCCGCAATTCATGTCGCCGGGGGATGACGTGCTCCTTCGCTCGCTCGCGTTCGCGCTCGCGCACAGCGTCATGGGCATCATCTGGCTCTCGGCCTACGCGTATGTGCTCTCACGCATCAGCGCTGTGCTCGGAGGCGCGGGCGTGCGACGCTGGCTCGAACGCGTTACCGGCGGCGTGTTGATCGCGCTTGGCGCGCGCCTCGCGCTGGAGCGGCGCTAGGTGGCGGCGAGGGCGAGAAATAGTTGATCAGCGATCACGCCTTATTCGGCGTGACAAAGGGGCGATGATTACGGCCAACTCCTGAGAGGAGCGCCACGGTCCGAAGGGCCCCCCGCTGCGGGTCCTTCGGCGGGGACACCGTGCCAAAGGAGAGTGGGCGCGGGATCCGACCGCGCGGAGCATCCGTCCGGATCCGTCCGCGACCGCGGACAGAAGGAAGGAAGCCAAATGGAACTGACCTCACGCGAACTGTGGACGGTCATCCACGGCATGGTGCTGGGCACGACGTTCCTGCTCGCGTTCGCCGGTGGCCTGGCCGGCCTGTACAGCCTGCGGCCTGAGCTCGTGACGATCACAGGCATCCGCGAGCGCCTCCCACGTCTCAACATCGGGACCGCCGTCATGGCCCTCGTGGCCTGGCTCACGGTCTTCACCGGAACGTGGCTCGTCTACCCCTGGTACCGGAGCGCTGATCCCAGCAGTCCACGATCTCTGCTTCTAGCCGACCCCACGAAGGCCGAATGGCACACGTTCGGTATGGAGTGGAAGGAGCACGTCGCCTGGTTCGCACCGATCATCGCCACGGTCGTCGCCTACGCCGTCTTCTACTACGGACCACGTCTGGCAAGAGAGCCAGGAATGCGTAGGGTCCTCATGGCGCTGTTCATCATCGCCTTCGCAGCAGCCGGGGTGGCGGGTCTCTTCGGCGCCTTCATCAACAAGGCCGCCCCGATCACGTGAGGAGGGAAGAAGAGATGACCACGATCACAAAGACACCGTCCGTCGGCAACGAGCAATACAGTAGGTCCGTCGACGCGATGGAGATCGCCAAGCCCAACGGACCGGTGCTCGGCGCCCTTCTGGGAGCCGGCGTCGGCTCGTTCGTTCTCGGCGTGTTTACGACGCTGGCGCAAGCGCACTCGGGCTTCAAAGCGCTCATGGACATCGACAAGAACCTGGGGTGGGCCGTCGGCGTCGGACCGCTCTCCGGTAAGTCGATCTACGCGGTGGCCGCATTCCTGTTGACTTGGGCCATCGCGGCGTTCGTCATGCGCGGCAAGAACTACGACTCCCGGCGGTTCTACATCGCGACGTTCGTCCTGATCGGGCTCGGTTTCATCGGGACGTTCCCCCTGTTTTTCGAGAACTTCCCGGTCCTACTGAAGTAGCCCGATCTCTGAGATGCCGGGTGTGTCCCAGCAAGGGTCACACCCGGCCCTTCACTCTCCTAGGTCGCTTGGAAGTACTTCGTGCCGCCGAGCCCCGAAGGATCAAGAGATCGCGCAGCTCGAGTAGTCGCGAGCGCAGCCACTCGCGCTCGTTACCGGCGAGCTGCGCGAGCGACACCGCGAGGAGCGCGATCTCATCCGCCTCGAGACCCATGACGACCTCGCCTTCGGCGGGATAGCCCGCCGCCGCGAGCAGCGCCGCGGCCGGGAGACCGAGAGCTTTGCCCAGACGTGCGAACACCGCGGCGCGCGGCTGTTCGATGCGACCGGCCTCGAGCTCGGAGATCGCGCTGCGCGAGACGCCGACTTGCTCGGCAAGTTCGCCCTGCGTGAGACGAAGACGCTCGCGGTTAGCGCGCACCAGCCGAGCGAGCGGGGGAGCGGGTGCGAGCGCGCGCGTCGGCATGTCAGAAAACTTACCGCATGTCGCCACAGCGACAGACGCGCTCACCTCGCGACAGTATACTGTCATGGTGGTCCACCCGATCGAGGCACGCCTTGTCGATCACGTGGAGCTCGCGACGCCGCTCGAGGCCGCTGGGTACGTCGCCGCGATGCTCCTCTGGCTCGCCGGCGTCACCTTCGTCGTCATCCGCAAGCTCCGCATGTCGCGCTAGATGCTCGAGACGCTGCAGGCGATCCTCGCGATCGCACTGATCGACCTCGCCCTCTCCGGCGACAACGCGCTGGTCATCGGGATGGCCGCGCGCGGACTTCCCAAGCGTCAGCGCCGGCGCGCGATCATCTTCGGCGGACTGGGGGCGGTCGTCCTGCGGATCGCCGCGGCCTCGGTCGTGACCCTGCTCCTCGCGGTCCCCTATCTGCAGTTCATCGCTTCGATCGCGCTTCTGGTGATCGCCTACCGGCTCGTGCGGCCGTCGACCGCACGCCACGGGCCATCGGTGCGCGAGGCCACGAGCCTACCGGAGGCGATCACGACGATCCTCATCGCCGACGCGGCGATGAGCCTGGAGAACGTTCTGGGAGTCGGAGCGGCCGCGCACGGGAGCATTCCACTCCTCGTCTTCGGCCTCGCGCTCTCGATCCCGATCGTGCTCTTCGGCAGCGGCCTGGTCGTGAATCTCCTCGACCGATTCCCACAGGGCATCTGGCTCGGGGCATTCGCGCTGATCTGGACCGCTGCGGAGATGATGGTCGACGAGCCGGCGCTGAATATCCGTGAGGCCCTCCCCTTCTCGGCCGAGGCCGTGCTCGCCGTCGTGTTCCTGCTGGTCATCGTCGCGGCGCATGGTGCGCTGCACCCGCGTAGCCGCCGCCACCCGGTCGCCGATCCCGGCGAATAGCTACCTTCCCGCGGAAGTGGGCGGGATGACTCCCATGCGGCCGGCGCGGTAGTCCGCGATGGCCTGGATGATCTCCTCGCGAGTGTTCATCACGAACGGTCCATAGAACGCGATCGTCTCGCGGATGGGCCGCCCACCAAGCACCAGGATCTCGAGGCGCGGCGCGCGGCTGGTCTGCTGTTCGTCGGCCGCCATCGCGACTGCATCGCCCGGCCCGAAGATGGCCAGCTGACCTTCGCGCACGGCGACCTCCCCGATGCCTGCAGTGCCTCGTCCGGACATGACGTATGCCAGCGCGTTGAAGTCACGCGGCCACGGCAGCTCGAGGCGCGCGCCCGCGGCGATGCTCGCATGCGCGTACACGATCGGCGTGTGCGTGAGGCCCGGGCCGGCATGACCCCCGAGATCGCCGGCGATCAGACGCACCAGGGACGCGCCGTCGTGCGAAGAGAGCAGGCGCACGTCGCCGGCGCGGATGTCCTGATAGCGCGGCGGGCTCCATTTCTTGTCGGCCGGAAGGTTCACCCACAGCTGTGTGCCGTGGAAGAGACCGCCCTTGACTAGCAGTTGGTGCGTCGGCATCTCGGAGTGGACGATGCCGGCGCCCGCGGTCATCCACTGCGTCGCTCCGTCGGTGATGACGCCACCGCCGCCGGTCGAGTCCTTGTGCTCGATCGCGCCGTCCATGATGTACGTCACGGTCTCGAAGCCCCGATGCGGATGATCGGGCGCGCCTTTCGCCTCACCCGGCGAGTACTCGACCGCGCCGAGATGGTCGAAAAGAAGGAATGGATCGGTCAGGTTCGGGTCGATCCCTGGGAAGGGGCGGCGCACCTGGAAGCCCTCGCCCTCTAGGGTGACGACCGCATCGACCACGCCGAGCACGGGCCGCACCGCGGCGGCGAGATCGGGCCGCTCGATGCGGGGCAGCGCGAGAGTGTCAGCTTCGACCGCAGGCATCGCTCACTGCAACTGCCCGCGGACCAGCCTCATTCCCGACTCACGAGGACGCCGGCCGGTATGCGGCCCACAGCAGCACGCCCGATGCGAACAGCAGCACCGCGCCGATGGCTGCCCACACGATCTGCCCGGTCATGAACGAGCCGGGGAGCACGCCGATGCCCTGAAGTATCCAAACGATGCCAGTCAGGTCGCAGAAGATCGCGAGGGAGGTGAGAATGGCTCGGCGCATCTAACGCACGATAGACTCATTACATGTCCCCATGTCGAGGCCTCGCGTAGCCATGCGCAGGGCCGATATCCGCAACATCGCGATCATCGCGCACGTCGACCACGGGAAGACGACGCTGGTCGACGCCATGCTGCGCCAGAGCCACATCTTTCGTGACAACCAGCAGGTCGCCGAGCGTGTCATGGACTCGAACGACCTCGAGCGGGAGCGCGGCATCACGATCATGGCGAAGAACACCGCCGTCATGTACCGCGGGACGAAGATCAACATCGTCGACACACCCGGACACGCCGATTTCGGCGGCGAGGTCGAGCGGGTCATGAACATGGTCGACGGCGTCCTGCTCCTCGTGGACGCCGTTGACGGGCCGATGCCGCAGACGAAGTTCGTGCTGCGGCAGGCGCTGCGGCGCGGTCACCGCGCGATCGTCGTCATCAACAAGATCGACCGTCCGAACGCGCGTCCGGTGCACGTGCTGAACGAGACCTTCGATCTGTTCCTCGACCTCGGGGCGGCCAACGAGCAGGCGGAGTTCGCGACCGTCTACACCAACGCGATCACGGGCACCGCCAGCACCGACCACCGCCACGTCGGCACGACGCTTGAGCCATTGTTCGAGGCGATCCTCGAGACCATACCCGCACCTGATGTCGACGCCGACGCGCCGGCGCAGCTGCTCGTGACGACCACCTCGTACGACGACTACAAGGGCAGGATCGCTGTCGGGAGACTGCAGAGCGGCGTGCTGCGGAAAGCCCAGCCGGTCATGCGCATCGACCACTCCGGCGCGCTCACGCCCGCGCGCGTCACGCAGCTCTTCACGTTCCAGGGTCTGGCGCGCGAGGAAGTCGATGAGGCGAGAGCCGGAGACATCGTCGCGGTCGCCGGCGTTCCCGACGTGGGCATCGGCGACACGATCGCCGACGCGATCGACCCTCGGCCCCTTCCACCGATCCGCGTGGAGGAGCCGACACTCCGGATGACGTTCGCGGTCAATACGAGTCCCTTCGCGGGGCGTGAGGGCACCCACGTCACGAGCCGAAAGCTGCGCGAGCGCCTCTACGCCGAGCTCGAGCGCGATGTCGCGCTCCGCGTCGCCGACACCGATAGCCCAGACACGCTCGTGGTGAGCGGCCGCGGCGAGCTGCACCTCGCCATCCTCATCGAGACGCTGCGGCGCGAGGGCTACGAGTTCCAGGTTTCGCGCCCAGAGGTCATCTACAAGGACGAAGGCGGCGAGCGCCTCGAGCCCTACGAGCAGCTCGAGGTCGAGGTGGCGCAGGACGTCCTCGGTCCGGTCGTCGAGCTCGCGGGCCGGCGTCGCGGAGCCCTCGTCGACATGAAGTACCGCGAGGACGGCAGCGCGCACTGCGTGTACAAGATCCCCACCCGCGGTCTGCTCGGCTTCCGTCAGGCGTTCCTCACGAACACGCGCGGCAAGGGCGTGATGAACACGCTCTTCGCGGGCTACGGCCCCTACGCCGGCGTCATCGAGTCGCGCGACCTCGGTTCGCTGATCGCTTTCGAAGCAGGCACGACCACTACATTCGGCCTGAACCAGGCTCAGGAGCGCGGCCAGCTCTTCATCGGTCCCGGCATCGACGTGTACGAGGGCATGGTGGTCGGCGAGCACATCCGCGACCGCGATCTCGAGGTGAACGTGGTGCGCAAGAAGCACCTTACGAACATGCGAAGCAGCAACTCGGACATCGCCGCGAAGCTCGATGGCCTGCGCGAGCTCTCGCTCGACGACGCGGTCGAATTCCTGGCCGATGACGAGCTGCTCGAGGTCACGCCGGTCGCCTATCGGATCCGCAAGCGTCTGCTCGCGAAACAGGACCGCGACCGCCTCGCGGGGCAGCGAAAGAAACAAGCCGCCGCCGTCTGAACGCCATTCAGGCGTTACAGTCCCTCAGGTGATGAGCCGTCACGACGACGCCGCCCTCCTCGCGGAGGTCGAGCCCGCCGTCGCGAAGCTCCTCGATCGGCATATCGGGGTCGCCAAGGAGTGGTTCCCGCACGATTACATCCCGTACAGCCTCGGTCGGGACTACGACAAGGAGCCCTGGACACCGGACCAGCCGCGCCTCTCCGGCGTGGCGCAGACCGCGTTCGAGGTGAACCTCCTCACCGAGGACAACCTGCCCTCGTATCACCGCCTCATCCACAAGATGTTCAGCAAGGGCGACGGCGCCTGGAAGAACTGGATCAACCGCTGGACCGCCGAAGAGGGCCGGCACGCGATCGTCATTCGCGACTATCTCGTCGTGACGCGGAACATCGACCCCATCGCGCTCGAGCGTGGCCGCATGCAGAACGTCATCACCGGGTACGACCACGACGTGGATGTGCTGCAGGGCCTCGCGTACACGTCGTTCCAGGAGCTCGCGACGCGCGTCTCGCACCAGAACACCGGCCGCTACTCGGAGGACCCAGTGGCCGACAAGATCATGACGCGCGTGGCGCTCGACGAGAACCTTCACATGATCTTCTACCGCGACGCGCTCGCCGCGATGCTCGAGATCGCGCCGTCAGAAGTGGTCAAGGCGATCACCCGCGAGGTCCTCACGTTCGAGATGCCGGGGAGCGGCATCGCCGGCTTCACGCGGAAAGCGGCGCGCATGGCGGACGCGGGGATCTACGACCTCCGCATCCATCACGACGACATCCTGTGGCCGCTGCTCCGGTTCTGGAGGATCTTCGAGCGCACCGGTCTCGACGCCGAGGCGGAGCACGACCGCGAGCGTCTTCGCAGATTCCTCGACAAGCTCGATGTCTCGGCGCGCAAGTACGAGGAGCGACGCGCGGCGCGTCACGATCGCGAGAGCAGCGCCGCTAAATAGTCTCCGTTAGCCTCGCAGGTCCGTGACCGTTTCCACCGACGACGCGCCGAGCTACGGGCGCCTGTTCGCGATCGCCGGCTTCCCGCGTCTGGTCGCGAGCATGATGCTCGCCCGCGTCGCGGAGCAGATGGTCTCGCTCGTCCTCGTGCTCTTCGCGCTTCAGCACTACGGATCACCGGAGATCGCCGGTGCGGTCACCTTCCTCAGCGTCGCGCCGGGGCTGCTCGCGAGCCCGATCGGCGGCGCGCTGCTGGATCGTCATGGGCGCACGCGGCTCATCGTGATCGACTACGCGATCGCCGGCATGACCCTCGCGCTCATCGCGGCCCTCGCCGTCGCGGACCGCCTGCCCGTGCCCGCGCTCCTCGTGATCGTCACGATCTCGTCCTTCACGCAGCCACTCGGGAACACCGGCGTCCGTACGCTGTTCCCGCTCATCGTTCCGCGTCCGCTCTGGGAACGAGCGAACGCGATCGACAGCAACGGCTACGTCGTCGCGAGCATCGTCGGCCCCGCGCTCGCGGGGACCCTGGTCGCGGTCTTCGACGCGCCAGCCGCGCTCGCGGTCACCGCATCGGTCTTCGCCATCGCGGCCCTGGTCGCCGTCGGCATCCGCGACCCCGGCGGTCGCACCGAGACCGGAAACCTCCTCTCCGACGCGTGGCGTGGCCTCGCATACGTCGCACGACACCCGACGCTGCGTCCGCTCGCGCTCTCGGTGACGACCGCGAACCTCGGCGGCGGCCTCTTCTTCCTCGCGCTGCCGGTGCTCGTGCTGGATCGCTTCGCGGCCGGGCCGCAGTTCGTCGGCCTCCTCTTCGCGCTCTCCGGGATCAGCGGATCGATCTCCGTGCTGCTCATGGGACGGATCTCGACGCTCGGCCGAGAGCGACAGCTGCTCGCGGGCGCCATGCTCGGCACGGCGGCCTGCTTCGCCTTCGTTCTGCTGTTCCCACAGCCTCTGCTCGTCGCGGTCGCCATGCTGCTGTGGGGCGTCGCCACGGGCCCATTCGACGTCGTCCTCTTCACCATCCGGCAGCGGCGGACGGACCCGGCGTGGCTGGGCCGCGCCTTCGCTGTGTCGATGGCGCTCAACTTCGCCGGGTTTCCCATCGGTTCGGCGATCGCGGGAGCCGTCCTGCCTATCTCCATCGAGCTTGGCTTCGCACTCGCGATCGCAGCCACCGCCCTGGGTGCTGTGCTCGCTTACATCGGGATCCCGGAGCACGACACGCCGGCATCGGTATCGTGAGCGCGTGATCCCGCTCGCCCCGTTCGGCAGCACCGGCCATCGGAGCACCCGCACGCTCTTTGGCGCGGCGGCGCTTTCACGCGTGACGCAGGAGGTCGCGGACGGTGTGCTCGACCTGGTGGAACGTCACGGGATCAACCACATCGACACGGCTGCCAGCTACGGCGACGCCGAGCTGCGCATCGCTCCCTGGATCGCGGGCGCAGGACGCGACCGCTTCTTCGTTGCGACGAAGACCGGTAAGAGGACCTACACCGAAGCGCGGGACGAGATCCGCCTCTCGCTCCGGCGGCTGGGGACCGACCACGTGGATCTCATCCAGCTCCACAACCTGGTCGACGAGACGGAGTGGCAGACCGCGTTCGCGACCGATGGCGCGCTCCGCGCCGCGGTCGAGGCGCGCGACGCAGGGCTTGTGCGCTTCATCGGTGTTACCGGCCACGGTCTGCAGGCGCCGGCGCAGCACCGCCGCAGCCTCGAGCGGTTCCCGTTCGACTCGGTGCTCTTTCCCTACAACTACGTTCAGCTGCGCGATCCGAATTACACGCGCGACGTCAAGGCGCTCATGGCGTTGTGCGAGACGCGTGGTGTCGCGATGCAGACCATCAAGGCGATCACGATCGGGCCCTGGCACGCCGAGCGCCCCGCCACACCGACGACCTGGTATGAGCCGCTGCACGACCAGCGCGACATCGATCTCGCGGTGGGCTGGGTCCTCGGCGACCCGCGGGTGTTCCTCAACACCGTCGGCGACGTTGGGCTGCTGCCGCTCGTGCTCGACGCCGCCTCGCGCGGAGGCGGGCGGCCGTCGGATGGCGAGATGGATGAGCTCGCGCGGCGCCGCGAGATGACCCCGTTCTTCGTCGCCTAGCGTGCAACGCGCGCGCTTGATCGGCCTAGCTTTGATCTTCCTCGACGCCGTTGCCATCGCATGGTTCGCGTACGGAGCGCCACCGTTGGGAAACGACCTGTGGCGCACCGGGTCCGACTACAGCGTCAACCCGGGCATTCCGATCGTCCTGATGTCGGTCGCAGGGATCGTCGGTGTGCTGGGGGTGGTCTTGGCCATCGCTCCCGGACGCGGGCCAGATCCCTGGGACCGCTAGGACCGATCGACCAGCTCCACGACTTGGTCGAGACCGCGCGGCTTCTCCGCTGCGCCGTCAGGCGGCAACAGCTGGAACTGCAGTCCCGCTTCCAGCGCGCCAGCGTCGGCGACGGGATGATCGCCGACCATGAGCGTCTCGGCCGGTCTCGTGCCGAGCGCTTCGCACGCATGGAGAAAGATCGCGGGGTCGGGCTTCTCGGCGCCGACCTCGAACGAGTGAGTGAAGGCATCGACCAGATCGGCCAGGTGGTGGGCCGCGAAGATCGGTCGCAGGTCCTGCGGCACGTTGCTCACGATCCCGATCCTCAAGCCGCGTGCGCGCAGCGCTCGAAGCGTCGGCTCGGTGTCCGGGTAGGGGATCCACGCGCGCGGGTCCATCACGCGCTCGTACAACGTCTTCGCAACGTTGGGCACCGCGGTGTTCGCGCGCTCGAAGAGCGCCGTCCAGACCTCGCGGTGCGCACCAGCCGACAGGTCGCGACCCTTCGCAAGCTCGTCCGGCGTCTTCCCGGCGTCCCACAGCTCGCTCCAGAGCGCGCGCGCCTCTTCGGGATCGATCCGGACGCCGCGCTCCGCGCCGGCCGCCACGATGACCTTTCCGGCATCCGGTGGTGAGAACAGCGTGTCGCCCCAGTCGAACAGCACGCCGCGGATCTGCGTCACCCGCTCGATTCTGACGGAGGGGCGCGTTCCATCGCAGAATGCGCGCTGTGCGTGTCGCCATCCTCGGTGTCGGACGTCTCGGCGCGTTCCACGCAAAGGTCCTGAGTGAAACGAAGGACGTGAACGAGCTTCGCGTGTACGACTCGGACCCCGCCCGCGCGAAAGAGGTCGCCGGCTCGCTGAAAGCGCAGGCTGCCGCGAGCGTGGACGAGGCGCTGAAGGGTGTGGACACCGCGGTCATCGTGACGCCGACGGACACGCACGCCCCGCTCATCAAGAAGTGCCTCGACGCGCGCATCGCAACGTTCTGCGAGAAGCCGATCGCGATCGGCGTCCCCGAAACGCGCGACATCGTCGCGCACGTCGAGCGTGCGAAGGGTCGGCTCCAGATCGGTTTCCAGCGCCGCTTCGACGCCGGCTATCGGACGGCGCGCGATGCGATCCGCGCCGGGCACCTCGGCAACGTGTACTCGTTCCTCATGGTGAGCTGCGACAGGCTGCCACCGCCGGACGCATACATCGCGACGTCGGGCGGGGAGTTCAAGGACCAGCTCATCCACGATCTCGACATCACGCGCTGGCTGTTCGGCCAGGAGGCGGTCGAGGTGACCGCGACCGGGTCGACGCTCGGTGTCCCCCAGTACGAGGCGATGGGAGATGTCGGCACATCCGCGGTCCTGCTTCGTCTCTCCGGCGGCACGCTCGGTCTCATCACCGGGCTGCGCCACAACGAAGCGGGGTACGACATCCACGTCGAGATCCATGGCGCCAAAGACACGCTCGCTATCGGCATCGACCCGCGCACGCCCTGGCGGTCGGTCGAGCGGGATGCGCCTCCGCTCGCCGGGCCGCCGTACCCGTCGTTCTTCGTCCGCTTCGACGGCGCGTATCGCGCCGAGCTCGCGCACTTCCTGCGCTTCGCGCGCGGCGAGGCAGAGAACGCGTGCACGGCCGCGGATGCGCTGGAGGCGCTGCGTATCGCTGAGGCTGCGAGCCGCTCCTACCGCGAGCGGCGGACCGTAAAGCTCGCCGAGGTCAATTGACCCTTCGCGTCACGTTCATCGGTAGCGGCAATGCGTTCGCGGACGGCGGACGATCGCATGCCTGTATCCACGTCAGCGCTCCGGGCGTCTCGTTGCTGCTGGACTGCGGAGGCTCGTCACTGCCCGGGATCAAGCGCGAGGTCGATCCGGAGGCCATCGATGCGATCGCGATCAGCCATCTGCACGGCGATCACTTCGGCGGCATCCCCTACCTGGTGATCGAGCAGCATTTCGCGGGGCGGACCGCACCGCTCGCGGTCGGCGGTCCGCGCGCGCTCACGGACCGGCTGCGCGCCGCCGAGTTGGCGCTCTATCCCGACTTCTTCCGCAAGACCAAGGTCCGGTTCCCGATCCGCGAGATCGTGCTGGGCGCGAAGGAGACGGAGTTCGGTGGCGCGCTCGTGAGCGCGCTACCCGTCAAGCATGTAGCGGAGTCGGATCCGCACGGCCTGCGCGTGCGGGTCGGTGACAAGGTCGTCGCCTATTCAGGAGACGCGATCTGGAGCGACGAGCTCGCCCGCGTCGCGAAGGGCGCGGATCTCTTCATCTGCGACGCGTCGTTCTTCGACACCGATGACCCATCGCACATCTCGTATCGCACGTTGATGTCGCACCGCGACGCGCTCGACTGCAAACGGGTCGTCCTCACGCATCTCGGCGCGGAGACGCTGGCGCGCATCGGTGAGCTCGAGCTCGACCATGCGGTCGACGGCGCGAGTCTCGTGGTCTGACGCTATCCGGCGGCGGGCTCGCGCGGCGCGGCCAGCCATAGAACGAGCGCGACGGCGGCGGCGAGCGCCGCGATGAACGCGACACCCCCGATAAATGCCCACCCCACGAGCTCGGTTGCTGATGCGTACATCACTTCGAACCTCCGCCAACAAGCCTGCGAGCGGCGAGGATGGGCGCCCAGTGCCAAAGGCAAGTCCGAAACAGGGTCTGACGGCCTGTTCGCCGGGCTGCCCTACTGCTGGGCGATGATGTGGATGCGCTCCGGCTTCACGGCAACGGTGACGGGACCATCGAAGTCAGCCGCCGCGCCCGGATCGGGCTGATCCACGATCCACTCGCGCCCGTCGACGGTCACCCAGTACCGCATGAGATCGCCGAGGAAGGCGCGGCGCGCGACCGTGCCGGGGATACGCACGCCGTCGGGATCGGCGGACGGCGGACGGAGCGCGAGCGCCTCTGGTCGCACGCAGAGGTGGACCTCGCGTCCGGCGCTCAGCGCGAGCCCCGCGGGCATGCGCACGGTGACCGACCGCTCGCCGAAGGCGACCACGACCTCATCGCCGCGCACCTCGCGGACCGTGCCCGGGATGATGTTCACCGCACCGACGAAATCCGCGAGGAAGGCCGTGCGCGGGTGGTAGTAGATCTCCCATGGGGTACCGGCCTGCTCGACCTTGCCGGCGTTCATCACGGCGATCCAGTCCGACAGGGAGAGCGCCTCGTCCTGGTCGTGCGTGACGTAGACGAACGTCATGCCAAGTCTTTGCTGCAGCGAGCGAAGCTCCCACCGCAGCTGCACGCGCAGCTTGGCGTCGAGGTTCGAGAGCGGCTCGTCGAGCAGCAGGATCTGGGGCTGGAGCACGAGCGCACGACCCACCGCGACGCGCTGCTGCTGTCCGCCGGAGAGCTGGTTCGGCCAACGGTCTCCAAGGCCGGCGAGTCCGACGAATTGCAGTGTGTCGTCGACGCGCTTCTCGCGCTCGGCGCCCGCGACGCCGGCGACGCGCAGTCCGTACGACACGTTGCCTTTGACCGTCATGTGCGGGAAGAGGGCGTAGTCCTGGAACACCATTGCGGTGCCGCGGCGATGTGCGGGGAGCTCGTTGATCCGCTTCCCGCCCAGGATGATGTCGCCTTTGTCGGGGTCGTAGAACCCCGCGATCATTCGCAGCGTCGTCGTCTTCCCGCAGCCGGATGGGCCGAGCAGCGTCGCGAACGACCCGCGCGGGACCTCGAACGAGATGTCGTCGACGGCGGTGACGCCCTCGAACGTCTTCGTGACGTGGTCGAGCCGCAAGTGGATCTCAGGCACGAGCTGCCCCAAGCGCGATCCGGCCGCGCGCGAGTACCGCCAAGACGCTGAGCGCGACGATCGCCATACCGATGTCGATCACCGTGAACGCAGTCGCGCCTCCCCAGTCGAGATCGTTGACCAGCTGGAAGATGCGGATCGTTGCCACCGTGGTGCCTGGCGTGAACAGGAAGATGACGACGGAGAGCGTCGTGACCGCGCGAACGAATGTCGTGACGAATCCGACCCGCAGCGACCCGCCGAGCATGGGTAGGAGCACGTCGCGGAAACCGCGCAGGCTCGATGCGCCGAGGCTCGTGGCCGCCTCGTCCATGGTGCGATCGATCTGCCGGAGACCGGCGACGGCGGCCTGGTATCCGACCGGGATGTTCCAGAAGATCATCGAGATGATGATGAGGACACCGCGGTTGAGCCAGTCGAGCCATGCCTCGTTGAACGCCGTTGCGTAGCCGATGCCAAAGAACAGGCCGGGCACGGCGGCGGGCATGATCAAAAGGAAGTCGAGCACCCGGCGTCCCGACCATGCGCCCCGCTGGACCAGCCAGGCCGCGAGGAGCGCGAACAGCGACGAGAACGCGGCCGCGGAGAGGCCGTAGACGAGCGTGTTGCGGAGTGCGACCCCGTTCACGCCCGAGAAGACGTACTCGAAGTGGCTCGTGGTGAAGGAGGTGTTGACGGGGAACGTGAGCGTGAAGGCGCTCACGACGAGCGACCCGTAGACCAGGAGGATCATCCCGCAGAGCGCGGCGCACAGCGCGAAGCATGCCCATGAGAGCCAGGCGGGTACCGGCGGGCGTGGCATCGATGACGCTCGCCCGCTTACGGTGACGAACGACTGCCCTCCGTCGAGACGGATCTTCGCGAGATAGAGGGCGAGTGCCAGGGAGAGCAGGATCGTGCTCACCGCCGCCGCGCTCGGTAGGTCGCCGAACCCGCTGATGAGCCCGTAGGCCTGTGTCGGTAGCACCGTGAACTGACCGCCGACCAGCGCCGGGTTCCCGAAGTCCTCTACGACGTAGATCGCGGTGGTGAGGATCGCGGCGCCGAGCCCGGGGCGAGAGAGCGGCAGCGTCACGGTCCGGAACACGGACCACGGGCCGGCACCGAGATTGCGCGCGGCCTGCTCCATGCGCGCATCGCTGCGCGAAAGGACGTCCGCGATGAGCTGGTACGCGAACGGGAAGAACGCGATCGTCTGCACGCCCCAGATCCCGCCCAGTCCGAAGATGCTGATCGTCTGCCCGAAGACGCCATAGGTGATCACGCCGCGCGGCCCGAACAGCAGGATGTACGACGCGGCGACGACGAACGGCGGCGACAGGAGCGGCAGGATGCCGATGAGCCTGAACAGCGGCTTCCAGCGCATGTCGGTGTAGACCATCGCGTACGCGAAGACGAAGCCGATGAGCACGGCCGTCGTGGTGGAGAGAGCCATCACCTGGAGCGAGTTCAGGAAGGGCTTCACCCAGCTGCCGGCGGAGAGGAAGTCCACGTAGGCCGTGCCTGGTGTAACGACGACCCGAACCTGCGGATAGACGATGAAGACGAGCACGAGCGCTATGACAGCAAGCAGCGCGAGCAGGACACCCGGCTCGCGCTGCAAGTTGCGCATATTCGCTACGAGATCGCGGTGATCGCTAGAGACCCACCGTTTGCTGCCATTTCTGGAGGAGGCGGGTCTTGTTGTCGGTCGCCCACTGGCGGTCGTAGTTCACAAGCTTCACGGACGTCAGGCCGGGTGAGCCCGGAGCCGCTGCCACGTCGGTGCGGGTCGAGCCGCGGTTGCTGAGCTTCACGTTGAGGTCGCCGGCCTCCTTCGTGATGGACCAGTCGACGAGGGCCTTGGCGGCGGCGAGGTTCTTCGTGCCCTTGATGATGCTGATCGCGCCGACCTCGAAGCCTGTGTCGGCCGGGACGGTCAGGTCGACCGGGTTGCCCTTGGTCTTCTCGGTCAGGATGTCGTGGCTCCAGTTCGGGCAGCCGACGAACTGACCCTGGTCGATGAGCGTCAACGCGCCCGGTGACGTCGGGATGTACTGCGCGATGTTGGCGTGGAGGCTCTTCATGTACGCCATCGCCTTGTCTTCGTCCTTGTTGAATCGGAAGATCTGCGTGGCGATGAAGATGTAGCCGCCGCCGGTAAGGGTCGGGCTGGGCAGGATGAGCTTGCCCTTCCACGCCGGGTCGAGCAGATCGTCCCAGGTCGCCGGTTTCTTACCTGCGATCTCCTTGGTGAGACGGTCGTTGTTCGAGATGAAGCCGAAGATGCCGGTGTACCAGCCGGTCCAGAGTCCGGTCGGCTCCTTGAACTGCGCTGCGATGTCCTTCGCGTTCGGCGAGATGTACGCCTCGAGCAGTCCTTGCTTTCCGAGCGGGTCGTGGAACTCGCTCGATCCGCCGATGAAGATGTCCGCCTTCGGGCTGGCCTTCTCAGCGGTGATCCGGGTCTGCAGCTCGCCGGCCGCCGCGAGAGGCAGCAGGTCGATGCTGACGCCTGGGTAGGCGGCCTTGAACGCGGCGAAGAACTGATCGTTCGTCGACTGGTTGAGTGCCGAGTACACCGAGATCGTGCCCGTAACGGGCGCTGCGGTCGGTGCCGCGGTCGCGGTCGCGACAGCGGTCGTCGCCGTCGGAGACGGCGTCGCGGCGCCACCGCAGGCGGCCGCCACCGTGACGACTCCAAGTCCCTTGAGGAATGTGCGTCGGTCGAGCACTGGCGTCATTCGTTCCCCTCCCGTCAGGTCCGGTCGAAGTCTAGAGCTTGCGGCCCGCCGAGCGGCTCAGCCCAGAAGGCGACGATGATCGGGGTCGAAGGTCACGCTCCACTGGCGGAGCGGGCCCGCCATGACGTTGAGGTAGTACAGGTCGTACCCCGGGGGCGCCGAGACAGTGTGGAAGCCGCGGGGCACGAGAACACAGTCACCGCTACGCGGCGCGAGGCTCTGATCCAGCGAGCGGTCGGCGGTGTACACACGCTGCAGCGCGAAGCCGCGCTCCTCGCGCAGCCGGTGGTAGTACGTTTCCTCGAGCGCGGTCTCCCGCGGCGGGTCATTCGTGTCGTGCTTGTGCGGCGGGTAGCTGGACCAGTGTCCGCCCGGCGTCACGACCTCCGTCACGAGCAGCGACTCGGCAGACGCGTCTTCCATGAGGATGTGGTGGATCCGCCGCTCCATCGCCCCGCTCCCGCGGATCTCGAGACGAGCATCGCCCGGAGCGAGGACGCGCGCCGTCGCGCCATGCTTCGCCGGCGCATGACCGAGCGCGACCTCGACTGGCCCGGAACGCGCGGCGATCTCGAACGCCGCGCCTGGAGGGAGATACGCACCGGCGGGTGGACCGTCGAACGGTGTCGCGCGCGTCCCCACGCCCTTCCAATCGCCAGCCTCCGAGCGGATGTCGCAGCTGCCTCCGAGAACGACGACGCACGTTTCGCGCCGAGGTAGTTCACGCCGCAGACGCGACCCGGCCGCGATCCGGTAGACCTCGAAGCCAACGTATCGCCAGCCAGCGCTTTCCGGCGTGATCCGCATGACGCAGCCGTCGGCGTCAGGCTCCTGCGCGCTGACGAGCAGACTCGTCACTGGGGCGGGCGCAGGTGATGGCGCGCGGCCTTGCGCCCCTTTTCATAGCGCTCCCGCGACCCCCGCACCTCTGGAAGACCGGAGACCTCCGCGGGCGCGACGTCCCACCACGATCCGTACGCGGGCACGCTCTCGTAGCGATCGGTCTCGATCGTGACGACATACGGGCGATCGACTCGCTTTGCCTCGGTCAGCGCGGCGCGTAGCTCGGTGATCGTGCGCACGCGCTTCGCGATCGCGCCGAGGCTCGCGGCGTTCGCCGCGAAGTCGATCGGAAGCGTGTCGCCCTGCGGGCCCTCGCGGTCGAGTCCGAGCGACCCCGACTTGCGATACCGGTACTGCGTGCCGAAGCCCTGAGATCCGAGCGAGCGCGATAGACCGCCGATCGATGCGTAGCCGTGGTTGTCGACGACGATGACGACGATCTTGATCCGCTCCTGAACCGCGGTCACGAGCTCCTGCGCCATCATCAGATAGCTCCCGTCGCCGACCAGCACGTACACCTCGCGATCTGGCGCGGCCATCTTCACCCCGAGGCCGCCCGCGATCTCGTATCCCATCGTCGAGAAGCCGTATTCGACGTGGTAACCCTTTGGATCGGGCGCGCGCCACAGTTTGTGGAGGTCGCCGGGCATCGAGCCCGCTGCGCACACGACGACGTCGCGCAGACCAGCGACCTCGTTCACCGCGCCGATCACCTCACTCTGCGCGGGGAGGGGCGTGTGACCGAGCGAGCAGAGGCGGTCCACCTCCTTCGACCACTCACGTGCGAGCCGTTCCGCTTTCTCGCGGTACGGCGGTTCGACCGTATGGACCCGGCTCGCGAGCGCCTCGATCGTGGCGCGCGCATCACCGACCAGCGCGAGCCCAGCATGCTTCTGCGCGTCGATCTCCGCGACGTTCACGTTGATGAAGCGCACCTTCCCGTCCTGGAACGCCGTCTTCGACGCGGTCGTGAAGTCCGTCCAGCGCGTGCCGATGCCGATGACGAGGTCTGCCTCGCGCGCGATCTCGTTCGCGGCGGACGTACCGGTGACGCCGATCGCGCCGAGAGCGAGTGCATGATCGAAGGGGAGCGCGCCCTTTCCCGCCTGCGTCTCAGCGACCGGTATCCCGGTCGCGTCGACCCACTTTCGCAGCGCCTCAGTCGCGCCGGAGTAGATGACGCCGCCGCCCGCCACGATGAGCGGGCGCTTCGCGGCGCCGATGAGGTCGGTCGCGCGCATGATGGCCGCAGCTTCAGGCAGGCGACGTTCGATGTGCCACGTCCGTTTTGCGAGGAACTCCTCAGGGACGTCGAAAGCCTCGGCCTGCACGTCCTGTGGGAGCGCGAGCGTGACCGCGCCGGTGTCGGCGGGGCTTACGAGCACGCGCATCGCCGCGAGCGCGGCCGGGATGATCTGCCCGGGACGCATGATGCGGTCGAAGTAGCGCGAGACCGGGCGGAACACGTCGTTCACCGAGATATCGCCGGCCCACGGCACCTCCAGTTGCTGGAGCACCGGGTCGGGCGCGCGCGACGAGAACACGTCGCCCGGCAGGAGCAGGACGGGGAGTCGGTTGATCGTCGCGAGGGCGGCGCCCGTGACCATGTTCGTCGCCCCGGGGCCGATCGATGTCGTGCATGCGAACGTCGCGAGCCGATCGCGCATCTTCGCGTAGCCACACGCAGCGTGCACCATCGCCTGCTCGTTGCGCGCCTGGTAGTAACGGAGATCGTCTGGCCGCTCCTGGAGCGCCTGTCCGACGCCGGCGACGTTACCGTGACCGAAGATGCCCCAGCAGCCGGCGAAGAAGCGCTGCTCAACGCCATCGCGCTCGACGTACTGGCTCGCGAGGAATCGCACCAATGCCTGCGCCATCGTGAGCCTCACCCTGGAGTGCGTACAGTACAACCTCCGACGATGAACACACCGCGCATTCGCATCGGCACCGCTCCGATCAGCTGGGGCGCATGTGAGATCCCGAACTGGGGCGATCAGCTTCCGTACGGCCAGGTCCTCGACGAGATGGCCGCGAGCGGGTATGAAGGCACCGAGCTGGGCCCCTGGTCGTATCTTCCATCTGACCCAACGACGCTCCGCCGCGAGCTCGACGCGCGCGACCTCACGCTCGCTGGAGCGTTCTGTCCGGTCACGCTCCACGATCGAGATCGGCTTGAGGCGTCGATGCGCGTCGCACGCAACACTGTCGATCTGCTCGCCGCGGCAGGCGCACCAGTCCTCGTGCTCGCCGAGGCCGGAGACGAGACGCGCACAGCGATCGCCGGCCGTGTGCCCGCGGATGGCTCGGCGGGCTTCAGCCACGGCGAATGGCGCCGCTTCAGCGACGGCGTGAATCACGTCGCGCGCTACGCGCGTGAGCAGGGTCTCGTCACCGCGTTCCATCCGCATGTTGCGAGCTACGTCGAGCGGCCCGAAGAGATCGACCGTCTCATGCGCGACACCGACCCCACGCTCGTGGGGTTGTGCCTTGATACCGGCCACGTCGCGTACGGCGGAGGCGATCCGGCGGAGATCGCACGCACGCACGCGCAGCGTGTACGGCACGTGCACCTCAAAGACCTGCGACGTGAGGTCCGGGCCGACGCGCTCGCGCGACGCTTGGGTTTCCGCGACGCCGTCAGCCTTGGTGTGTTCGCGCCACTCGGTGACGGGTCGCTCGATCTGCGTGGGACGCTGAGCGCGCTCCGCAGGGTGGGTTACAGCGGCTGGCTGATCGTCGAGCAGGACGTTCGACTTGGCGTGAGCCCGATCGCGGCGCCGCTGCGCGACGCGAAGCGCAGTCGCGCGTTCCTGACCGAGGTGCTCGCGGGGTGACGGGCGCCGGCGACATCGGCGTCGGCGTCATCGGGGTCGGTCTGATGGGGCGCCGGCATGCCGAGAACGTGGCGCGCGTCAGTGGCGCGAGGCTTCTCGCGGTCCACGACGCCAACGCCTCCCTGAGCGAGCGCGTCGCACGCGAGCTCGGCGCGACGAGCTGCGCGTCCGTCGACGCGCTCCTCTCGTACAGCGGCGTCGACGCGGTGGTCATCGCGTCGCCGGCGCACACGCACGAGAAGCACGCGCTCGCGGCGCTCGCGGCGCGAAAGGACCTGCTGCTTGAGAAGCCGATCGCGCCGACGCTCGATGCGGCCGACCGCATCCTGGCCGCCGCCAGTGTGTCCGCGGCGCGGCTGCAGATCGGATTCATGCGCCGCTATGACCCCGCGTACACCGAGGCGGCCTCGGTGGTGCACTCCGGTAGGGTCGGCGCGGTGCGCTTCTTCAAGGGGATGAACCGCGACCGCGACGCGCCGCGCGGCGCGCCGGGCTCGCTGCCGCGCGGCGACATATTCGCGGAGTCGGCGATCCACGACTTCGACGTCGCGCGGTGGATGGTGGGCGACGAGGTCGCGGGAGTGCGGGCGAGCGCGTTGACGCTCGCGCCCGACGCGCCTTGCGCTGACCTCGCGCTCGCCGAGCTCCACTTCGCGGGGGGCGCTGCCGCGACGATCGAGACCTACCGCGGCGCGCGATACGCCTACGACATTCGCGCCGAGATCGTCTGCAGCGAGGGCATGGTCTGTGTCGGGGGCTTCGCGCGGCGCTCGGTGGAGGTACTCCTTCCCGACGGTGATCGTCGGGATCTCTTCCCAGGATTCCTCGAGCGCTTCGCCAACGCGTACCTGTTCGAGCTGCGCGACTTTCTCGCCGGTGTCCGCTCTCGCACTCCCCCGCGGGTGAGCGGAGAAGACGGTCGCCGCGCGCTCGCGATCGCGCTCGCATGTGAGCGTGCCAGCGACGACGCCCGCGAGTTCGCACCATGACCGTCGACGCGTACGTCCTCGGCCGCGTCGGCGCGGATCTGTACCCGCTGCAGCTCAACACACCGCTCGAGGAGGTCCGCACGTTCGAACGTTTCGTCGGTGGATTCGCGGGGAACGTGTCGACCGGTCTCGCGCGGCTCGGCGTTCGAACGGGCATCGTGTCAGCCGTCGGAGACGATGGCCACGGCCGGTTCATCCGCCGCTTCCTCGAGGCGGAAGGCATCGATTGCGCGTCGCTCCACGTGCATCCCTCCCTGCGCACGGCACTCGCGTTCTGCGAGGCGTGGCCACCGGACGACTTCCCGATCACCTTCTATCGCACGCCGACATGCCCCGACTGGGAGCTGCGCGCCACGCAGCTTCCGGAAGATCTCGCGCGGGCGCGCCTGCTCTACGCGTCCGCGACCGGACTGGCGCGAGAGCCAAGCCGCGCGACGACGCTGGCGGCCCTCGAGCGCTGCCGCCAGCGCGCGATCTTCGATCTCGACTGGCGCGAGGTGCTCTGGGACGACGTGCGTGACTACCCGGAGCTCGCCTGGCGCGCCGCGGAGTTCGCTTCGGTCGTGGTCGGTGGCGCGCGCGAGTTCGTGGCCGCCGCGCTGGATCCGCGCGATCTGCTGAAGCGCGGCCCCACGTTCGTCGTCGTGAAGCGCGGCGCCGGTGGCGCGACGGTCGTCGATGCGCGCGGCTCGCGCGATATCCCGGGCGTCGCCGTCCCGGTCGTGAACGGGCTCGGCGCCGGCGATGCGTTCGGGGCGGCGCTCGGTGCGGCGCTGATCGCCGGCCGAGGCGCGGACGAGGCGGTCCGCCGTGCGAACGCCGCAGGCGCGATCGTGGCGTCGCGCCTTTCGTGCAGCACCGCGATGCCCCGGGCGTCGGAGATCGACGCGCTGCTGGGAGGCGCGACCGTGGTGGACGGCGCGGTCGTGGCCGGGTGATCGACCGCATCGCCTCACGGCGGGGAGTGGTGTGCGGCCTCGCGCTCGATCACCGCGACAGCCTTCGCGTCGCCGCGCGCCGCCACGGCTTCCCCGAGGACTCGACCTCGCTGCGCGCGCTGAAGGTCGAGCTCGTGCGCGGGCTCGCGCGACTCGCCAGCGTCGTCCTCCTCGACGTCGAGCTCGGCCTCGACGCCTTCACCGAGCTCGACGGCGTGCCGCTCGTCGTGCCGCTCGAGGCGCAGGGCTACGAGTCCCTCGGCGAGGGCCGCATCACGACTCTCCTGGGCGATGTCGATCCCGCGCGCGCTGCCGCGCTCGGCGCGGTCGGATGCAAGCTTTTGCTTCCGTACCGCCCGGACCTCACGGACGTCGCGGCGATCCAGGACGAGATGGTCGCGCGCGTCGTCGCCGAGTGCCGCGCGGCTGGTGTCATCTCGATCGTCGAGCCGATCGTGTATGGCGAGGTGCCGGAGCTCGGCGCCGCCGTCGCCGAGACAGCGCGCCGTCTGTCGCGACTGGGTCCCGACGTGTTGAAGCTCCAGTACCCCGGAAGCCCGCGCCTGTGCGAGGTGCTCACCCGCGCGTGCGGCGCGGTGCCGTGGGTCCTGCTCGGAGGAGGAACGGATGAAGACACGTTCCTGAGCCAGCTGCGTGACGCGATGCATGGCGGCGCGCGAGGTTACATCGTCGGGCGGACCGCATGGGACGCGGCGCTGGTGGAGGATGAGGGCGAGCAAAGACGAGCGGTCGCTCAGCGAGCGGCCTTCCTGGCGCGGGCAGTG
>DATDEH010000011.1 GCA_036523395.1 Candidatus Limnocylindria bacterium
CGCCTTGCGCTGACCTCACGCTCGCCGAGCTCCACTTCGCCGGGGGCGCCGCCGCGACGATCGAGACCTACCGCGGGGCGCACTATGCCTACGACATCCGCGCCGAGATCGTCTGCAGCGAGGGCACGGTCTGTGTCGGGGGCTTCGCGCAGCGCTCGGTGGAGGTACTCCTTCCCGACGGTGATCGTCGGGATCTCTTCCCGGGATTCCTCGAGCGCTTCGCCGACGCGTATTTCTTCGAGCTGCGCGACTTTCTCGTCGGCGTCCGCTCTCGCACCCCGCCGCGGGTGAGCGGCCAAGATGGCCGCCGGGCCCTCGCGATCGCGCTCGCGTGCGACCGCGCGTGCGACGACGCTCGCGAGATATCACCATGACCGTCGACGCGTACGTCCTCGGCCGAGTCGGCGCGGATCTCTATCCGCTGCAGCTGAATACGCCGCTCGAAGAGGTGCGCACATTCGAACGTTTCGTCGGTGGATTCGCGGGGAACGTGTCGACCGGTCTCGCGCGGCTCGGCGTTCGAACGGGCATCGTGTCAGCCGTCGGAGACGACGGCCACGGCCGGTTCATCCGCCGCTTCCTCGAGGCGGAAGGCATCGAGTGCGCCTCGCTCCACGTGCACCCGACCCTGCGCACGGCACTCGCGTTCTGCGAGGCGTGGCCACCGGACGACTTCCCGATCACCTTCTATCGCACGCCGACATGCCCAGACTGGGAGCTGCGCGCCACGCAGCTTCCGGAAGATCTCGCGCGGGCGCGCCTGCTCTACGCGTCCGGGACCGGACTGGCGCGAGAGCCAAGCCGCGCGACGACGCTCGCGGCGCTCGAGCGCTGCCGCCAGCGCGCGATCTTCGATCTCGACTGGCGCGAAGTCCTCTGGGACGACGTGCGTGACTACCCGGAGCTCGCCTGGCGAGCCGCGGAGTTCGCATCGGTCGTGGTCGGAGGTGCGAGCGAGTTCGTCGCCGCCGCGCTGGATCCGCGCGATCTATTGAAGCGCGGTCCCACGTTCGTCGTCGTGAAGCGCGGCGCCGCCGGGGCGACGATCGTCGATGCGCGCGGCTCGCGCGATATCCCGGGCGTCGCCGTGCCGGTCGTGAACGGACTCGGCGCCGGCGATGCGTTCGGGGCTGCGCTCGGCGCGGCGCTGATCGCCGGCCGAGGTGCGGACGAGGCGGTGCGTCGTGCGAACGCGGCCGGTGCGATCGTGGCCTCGCGCCTCTCGTGCAGCACCGCGATGCCTCGGGCGTCGGAGATCGACGCGCTGCTGGGAGGCGCCACCGTGGTCGACGGTGCGGTCGTGGCCGGGTGATCGACCGCATCGCCTCACGGCGGGGGGTGGTGTGCGGCCTCGCGCTCGATCACCGCGACAGCCTTCGCGTCGCCGCACGCAGGCACGGCTTCCCCGATGACTCCACGTCGCTTCGCGCCCTCAAGGTCGAGCTCGTGCGGGGGCTCGCGCGGCTCGCCACTGTCGTTCTCCTCGACGTCGAGCTTGGCCTCGACGCCTTCACCGAGCTCGACGGCGTTCCGCTCGTAGTTCCGCTCGAGGCGCAGGGCTACGAGTCGCTCGGCGAGGGCCGCATCACGACCCTGCTTGGCGATGTCGATCCCGGCCGCGCTGCCGCGCTCGGCGCGGTCGGATGCAAGCTGCTGCTTCCGTACCGCCCGGACCTCACGGACGTCGCGGCGATCCAGGACGAGATGGTCGCGCGCGTCGTCGCCGAGTGCCGTGCGGCTGGCGTGCTCTCGATCGTCGAGCCGATCGTCTACGGCGAGGTCCCGGATCTCGGCCCCGCCGTCGCCGAGACCGCCCGCCGCCTGTCGCGGCTCGGTCCCGACGTGTTGAAGCTCCAGTACCCAGGAAGCCTTCGACTGTGCGAGGTGCTCACACGTGCGTGCGGCGCGGTGCCGTGGGTCCTGCTCGGAGGAGGAACGGATGAAGACACGTTCCTCAGCCAGCTGCGTGACGCGATGCATGGCGGCGCGCGAGGTTACATCGTCGGGCGGACCGCATGGGACGCGGCGCTGGTGGAGGATGAGGGCGAGCAAAGACGAGCGGTCGCTCAGCGAGCGGCCTTCCTGGCGCGGGCAGTG
>DATDEH010000012.1 GCA_036523395.1 Candidatus Limnocylindria bacterium
ATGAACCAGGGACAGATGGCGTTGCACCTTCCACCCTGGAAGTCGCACGAGCGCGAGCGTGCCGGCGGCCAGCTCCACTTCGACGGCGTGACGGCTGATCGCAGTGACGCCGAGCCCCTCGGCCACGGTGAGCTTCACGCCTTCCCACGACGGGAATGAGAGGCGTCGTTTCGGACTGATGCCGAGGTCGCGCCAGGCTGCCTCCACGGCTGCACGTGTCGCCGATCCCTCCTCGCGCGCGATCCAGGTGAGCTCCTCGGCGGCGCGTGGCGTCAGTCCCCGCCTCGCGATCGCCGGCGCGGCCACGACGACGATCTCGTCGACCACGAGCCGCTCGGCTTCGAGGTCCGGCGCGGCCGCAGCACCAACGACACCGATCTCGACGCGGTGTGCGCGCACGGCCTCGACGATCTCCGCGCTCGTGCCGACCATGATCACGTCGAGCGCGACCGCCGGATGCGCGCGGTGATAGAGCGCGAGCGCGCGCGGGATCAAGTACATCCCGTTGCCCGACGCTCCCACGGCCAATCGACCCACAAGGTCGCCGTCGATCGTCGCGACGCCGCGGCCGGCCTGCGCGAGGATCGCTTCAGCGCGGAGCACGTACTCGGCGACGAATCCGCCGGCACGCGTGAGCTCCGCGCGACGTGGACCACGGGTGACCAGCTTCGTCCCGAGCTCGGCCTCGAGATCCGCGACGTGCTTGGACACCGCGGGCTGGCTGATGACCAACTCTTCGGCCGCCGCGGAGAAAGACCCGCGCCGAGCGAGCGCCGCGAAGGCGCGAAGTCGCGCCTCGACCTGCATAATCTGAAGTTATATCTCGTATGGCAATTATGTATTTGTGTTCTACCCGTCCCAGATCGAATTTGTCGCTCACGGCGGCAGCGCCGAATCGATCAGGGAGGCGAAGGCCATGCGTTCGTATCTCGCGACCACACTCATCGCGCTTCTCGTCGCCGGCGGGTGTGGCGGTCAGGTCCCGGCGTCGCCGGCGCAGACCGCCAGCGCGGCGCCGACCGCAGCGGCGGACTTCGAGCTGTGGGTGCCCGACCAGGCGGAGACGGCGCCCACAGGCGGAGGCACGCTGAACATCTACCGCGGCTCCGACCTGGCAAAGGCCGGCACGCCCGTCCCCGCGTATTCGATCAACCTCGCCGAGGCGGCGCTCGGTGTCGGCGACGGCATGGGCAAGCACCCGCACAACGTCACCTTCAACGCGACGATGACGCACGCGGTCATCTCGTATGTCGGCAGCGGCCACATCCAGGTCATCCGCGCGAGCGACCGTAAGGTCGTGGCCAGCATCAAGATGAGCGCGACGGCCGCCGGCAACCCCGCGGCGCACAACTCGGCCGTCACGCCATCGGGCGACGCGATCATCGTCGCGAACCAGGGCGCGAAGAAGCTCCAGCGAATCAGCGCGGACTTCAAGAACGACGTGTACAAGCTCGATGCGGCGGCCGACCTCGATCTCGCACCGCTCGAGGACGCGGCGCACCCCGGCAACAACCCAGTGATGGCGCTCTTCACTCAGGACGGCAAGTACGCATACGTGCCGCAGCGCGGCGGCGGCGCCTACCTCGTCGATTACACCGCGACGCCGATGAAGGCGGTCGCGACGCTCGGCAAGAACGACATCTCGGCGCAGTCATGCTGTGCCGTCGCGCTCAAGGACGGGACCATCTGGACCACCGCGCAGGGCGGCCCGACGCCGACCACGACGGCCTTCAATCTCCTGCAAGTCACGTGGACGCCGACGTCGCTGAGCGCGAAGAAGCTCCTCGCGCGATCCGGCAGCGTCGAATCCCACAGCGTGCTCGCCGTTGGCCAGTACGTGTGGGTGGCGGATCGCTTCGCGAACACGATCGACATCTTCGACACGAAGACGACCGGCGAGCCGCTGGCCACGATCAACCTCGCCACCGGTCCGCTCGCCGGACGCGACCCGGCTCCCGACATCATGGATCTCTCTCCCGACGGCGCATCCGTCTTCGTCGCGCTGCGCGGCAAGGCGCCCGTGACCAGCAACATCAAGGACCTGAACAACGCCGTCGGCGATGTCGGTGGCTTCGCGATCCTCAGCGTGAAGGACGGCGGGCGATCCGCCGAGGTCCGTTCTTTCGTCAGCCTGGCCCAGGGAGCCGGCGCGAGCACCGTCGATCCACACGGCCTGCGAGTAAGACCACTCGCTCGCTGAGCGTCTCCCTGACGTGCGGTGGCGGCGGTGCCGGTGGCATCGCCGCCATGCGCATTGCCGCCGAGTTACTTTGGCGGTCGAGGCGCGGGCGTGCGGTCCGGTAGGAGCCAGGGAAGAGCCTCGGCCATCGGCTCGACGAGGCTCGCGTACTGCTCGCGGCTGAGGTCCTCTTTCGCGAAGAGCCCGAGCGCAGCGCCGAAGGCCGCGCGCTCGGCTTTGTGTCCAAGCTGGCCGTGCTTCGCCTTCCAGCTCACCAGCGCGCCGGCGGCCTCGGTCAGGCCGAAGAGCATGCGACGGAGCTCCTCCCAGCGTGGACCAAGATCGTGCTGCTCGATCTGCGCGAGTGCGGCGCGCTCGGCCGCGTGATACGCGTCAAGGCCGCGGCGCTCATGCCGATCCCAGCCCCATGCCGCGCGCTCGATCCCGTTGGCGTCGAACACGCGGAGATCGGCGGTGAGGCGATCGAGCTCCTTCTGATCGGGACCGCGGCCTCCGCTCATGCGCAGAACGCTAATCCTTCTCTGATCCGGCGCGCTGCGGGAGCCGCCGCACCCAGTACTCCCAGGCCCGTTCGCCGGCATGACCGCGCAGCATCTCGGAGGCGAGCTGCGTCTCGGCTTTGCTGAGCGCGTGGACCTTGCCCATACCACGCGCCGTAGCGAGCAGCGTGGCGTTCCGCTCGAGGTAGACGGCGGCGAAGACGGCGGCGCGCACGTCCTTGCCGGTGACCACGCAGCCGTGTCCGCGCATCAGGACGACGGTCCGGCCGCCGAGCGCCTTCGCGAGATCGTCAGCCTGCGCGGCGTCGCGCACGAGCAGATCCGTGTCGCCGGATCGCGTCGCGATATCCCACACCGGGATCTCATGTCCGATCACCGAGCCCATGTGATAGATCGGCTGCAGCGGAACGCCCGTCACGCTGAACGGGATGACCGCCGGCGCGTGCGAATGTACGACCGCGCCGACATCCGCGCGGTGGCGATACAGCGCGGCGTGGATCGCCACCTCCTCATACGAACGCCGCTCGCCGCCGGCCACGCGCGCGCCACTCAGGTCCAGCAGCTGAAGGTCATCGGCCTCGACGAGCTCGGGTGCGCGCGTGTGGGAGATCAGAAAGCGATCCGTTGCTGTGGGATGCCGCACGCTCACGTGACCGAAGGCGTCGAGGATGCCCTCGTTCGAGAGGATGTGGTTCGCCAGGACGAGATCGTCCACGGTCTCGCGCGGAGCGAATTCGCTCACGAGCCTCCACGGCGCTCCGCCACGCGCCGCCGATACCCGAGCTGCTCGAGCCACGCGAGAGAATTGCCGGTGATCACGACGCTCGCGCTCGGAAGATCGGCGGCGCGGCGCACGCCCGAGAGGAAGATCGCGGTGCGCAGCTCGAGCTCGAACGCGTTGATCCACTCGAGCACCGCGCCCTCACCTTTGAGTGCCGCTTGGAGCAGCGGGCGCCCGACGCCGACCACCGTCGCGCCGAGAGCGAGCGCCTTCGCGGCATCGAGCCCGCTGCGCACGCCGCCGGTCGCAATGACCGGCAGCCCCGCCGCGGCCGCCCCGACGACGGCGACCGCCGTCGGCACGCCCCAGTCGCGGAACCGCTCGCCCAGACCCATCCGCTGCTTGTCTCCGCGCGCCGCCGCGCGGAGGGACTCGATCGCGGCGAACGACGTTCCACCGACGCCGCCGACATCGATCGCCTTCACGCCGAGCCGGCGCAGGCGACGCGCGACGGCGAGCGTGATGCCCGCCCCGGTCTCTTTCGCGATCACCGGGACCGGCGAGCGGCGCGTGAGCGCGCGCACCGCGGCGTCCGAGCCCTTCGCGCGCGTCTGACCTTCCGGCTGGACGGATTCCTCGAGATAATTCAGGTGAAGGGCGAGCGCATCGGCTTTCACCATCTTCAGGATCTTCTCGATGTCCTTCACCGCGAGCGCGCCTTCGCTGTCCTGCTTCACGAGCTGCGAGATCCCGACGTTCGCGATCACGAACGCGTGGGGCGCGTTCTCACGCACGACCGAATACGTCGCCGAAAGCGACGGGTCGCGTAGCGCCGCGCGCTGGCTGCCGACGCCGATCGCGATCCCGGTCTTCTCGGCCACGCGCGCGAGGAGCTCGTTCACCGCGATCGCGCGGCCATGGCCGCCGGTCATCCCGGAGATCGCAAGTGGAAGGCGGAGCGCGTGACCCAGGAAGCGCGTGCCGACGTCGATGTCCTTCGCGTCGATCGACGGGAGCGCGTCGTGCACGAGATGCACGTCCTCCCAACCCGCGCTCGATCTCGTCTCGACGTCGCCCTCGGCGGCGAGCTGGAGGTGCTCGCCCTTGCGTCGGGCTATCTCTTCCGCTTCAGACATCTGCGGTGTGTTCTACGCGAAGACGCCGTCGGCGGCGAGCGAGGCGTATTCGTCCGCGCTGAGGCCGAGGAGCCCCTTGAAGACCTCCTCGTTGTGCTCGCCGAGCGTCGGGCCGGCGCGGTCCGCGCGCGCCGGCGTCTCGGACAGCGCGAACGGCGGAGCCATGAGGCCGACCTCGCCGAGACCGGCGTGCGGCGCGCGCCGCCACACGCCGCGATGCGCGAGCTGGGGGTCATCGAACAGCTCGCCGACCGACTCCACCGCCGCGGCGCGCAGGCCGCGCGCCCGCAACGCGCTGACCGCCTCTTCGCGCGTTCGCGCACTGGTCCACGCAGCGATGCGCGCGTCGAGCTCGGCCTCGCGCGCCCGGCGTCCGTCGGCGTTTCCGAGCGCGGCGTCGCGCGACCACGCCGGGTCGCCGAGCGCGTCGCGCAACCGGCGCCACTCGTCGTCGCTCCAGACCGAAAGCGCGATCCAGCGGTCGTCGCCCTGACTCGGATACACCCCGTGCGGCACGGCCACGCGGTCGTGGTTCGCGTCGCGCGTCGGCACCGTGCCGTTCGCCGCGTGCTCGAGGAGCGCGGGCGCGAGGAACTGGAGCCCCGCCTCGTACTGCGAGAGGTCGATCACGCAGCCTTCGCCGGTGCGGCGCCGCCGCTCGAGCGCGGCGAGGATCGCGATGACGCCATAGCCGACCGCGATGTAGTCGATGTACGGGCCGTAGAGGATCACCGGCGTGCGCCCGGGCTCGCCGAGGAGCTCGTTGAACCCGGCGAGCGCCGTGAGCTGGCTTCCGTATCCGGGATGCTGGGCGTGCGGTCCGGTCTGCCCCTGATTGCAGCTCGAAAGGATGACGAGGTCGGGCCGCGCGCGCCGGAGGGCGTCATGCCCGAGTCCTCGCCGCGCGAGCGTTCCCGCCGGGAAGCTCTCGATCACGACGTCGGCCGTCTTCACCAGCTGAAGCGCGAGCTCGATCCCGCGCGGCTGCTTGAGATCGAGCGTGACCCCGCGCTTTCCGGCGTTGTAGAAGGCGAACATCCCGGCGCGGTCCGGTCCGACGACGTTGTCCTTGAACGGTGGGTACGTCGAGCGGAACGGATCGAGCGCGGTGGACGACTCGACATGGATCACGTCTGCGCCGTGCTGCGCGAGATAGGTGCCGACGAGCGGACCGGCCGCGGCCCACCCGAGCTCGACGACCCGAACGCCTTCGAGAGGCTGGGGGGTGGTCGTCATGCGGTCACCGCACCGCGCCCGACGCGCGCCGCGCTCGGAAGCACCTCCGGGTCGTGCTCGCCCAGTCGCGGCGGGCCGCGGCGCACGCGTGGCCGCTCGCCATCGAATAACGCGAAGCCGCCGGGAAAGGGCAGCGTCGTTCCGTCGATCCGCGTCTCTTGCCAGAACTCGCGCGCGCCAAGCTGCGCGTCGGCGTACACATCCGACGCATCGGCGACGGGGTAGCCGAGCATGTTGCGCTCGATCACGCCGGCGAAGAACTCGCGCTTCGTCAGCGTGCGGAAGAACGCTCCGACCTCGGCCTCGAGCGCGTCGACCTGCTCCTGCGTGAGCGTGCGGTTGTCGAAGGCATCCCAATCGATCGCCGTGAACCGAGGTGCCTGGAAACCGCGCGCGTCCATCCACGACGCGAGCATCCGGCCGGTGTGACGGCCGATCGGACCGCCCTGGATGGCGAAGCTCACGTGGCCATCGGCACAGTCCCAGATGTTGCGGAAGCGAGCGCCGACGCGGCTGCGTCCGATGAGGAACGCGCCGAGACGACGGTGCTCCTCCTTCGCGACGTCCCAGTGCACGGCGGCCGGTGGATGGACCGTGACCATGCTCGCCTGGCCAGAGACGTCGACCTGCTGGCCACGCCGCGTCGCGGCGCGCGCCGCGAGCGCGAAGAGCGCGCCCATGGCCGCGTACATGCCGCTCCAGAACGGCGACTGCGCCAGCGTCGTGCGGACCGGCGCGCGGTCCGGCTCGCCGGCGAGCGCGAGCGCGCCGCTCGACGCCGTGACTTCGAGATCCGATGCGGGCACGCCCGCGAGCGGACCCGCGAGGCCGTACGGCGTGACGGACACCGTGATGAGCGACGGCGACCACGACGTGGCGGTCGCCTGGTCGACGACCTCGCGCGACTGCACCAGCACATCCGCGGACGAGAGCAGCACGCGGAGGCGATCGCGATCGCGCGGGAGGCCCAGCCGCACGCCGCGCTTGTTCGCGTTGAGCGCGATCCACAGGAGCCCGCTGTCGGGTCCGGCGCGGTCGTGCAGGAACGGCGGCACTGCGCGAACCGGATCGCCGCCCGGTGGCTCGACCTTGATGACGTCCGCGCCGAGGTCGGCGAGGATGCGCGCCGCGTGCGCGACGGCGGACGCGGCCCAGACGTCGTCGCCCGCGATCTCGATGACGCGCAGGCCGTCGAGCAGGTCGATCACGACGGCGGCTAGCGGCCCGTCCTGGCGAGGACCTCCGCCCAGGACTGCGTTTTCATGAGCGCCTTGCCCTTCGCGATCTGATCCGCGTCGAACCAGTTCGCGGGGTCGACGCGATCGATCGGATACACCGGCCGCATGAAGTCCTTCTCGAGCCCGTACGGGACCGTCGCATCGATGCCCATCCCGCCCTCGAAGCGGATGTTCATGCCGGTCCACTCGGCGCTCCCGGCGGTCACGCGCTCGGACGGGATGAACGTCTGCCCCGCTCCGCCCGGGACCGGCTTGAGCAGGTCCTGATTCGGATTCACGCGCGTCGTCAGCGCCCAGATGATGTCGTCCATGCTGTAGATATCGACGTCGCTGTCGACAGCGATGCAGAGGCGCAGACCCGCGCTCGTCGCCATCGACGCGGCGATGAAGTTCCGCACCCAGCCGTCGTCGGTCTTGAGACGCTTCTTCACCTGCAGGATGCAGCCGGCCCAGTCGGTCATCGGGAACGGGATGTTCACGTCCTGGATCAGGCCGGGCTGGATCCGGTCGCAGAGCTCCCAGAACGCGGCCTCGCGCACCGTCGTGTCGATGTTGTTGCAGTCATACATGTGCACGCCCATCGGGTAGATGAACGGGCGCTTCTCGCGCTTGCGCATCGTGATCGCGGTGACGTGGAAGGTCTGCGTGCGGTAGGCCTTCCCCATGTAGCCGGCCCATTCCGGATGGAAGTGGAAGCGGCCCTGCGTGTCGGCGTCCTCGGCCTCCTTCGTTTCGTAGCGCTTGTCGCGCGCGTGGAGATATCCCTCGAGCACGTACTCGGAGTCCGCGACGGCATACGCGTCGACCGTGCGCGCCTTCACGAGTCGCGTCGGGAAGCCCTGCACCGCGCCAGCTGCGCCGAGCTCATCGCCGCCGCGCGGCAGGACGACGTAGTCGAAGCCGCCGCCGGCGAGGAGCGTGGACGCGACAGGAAGACCGAAGCACACCGTGAGCGGGATCGGCTGGTCGTCCTTGTAGTGCTCGGTGAGGATCTGCCACATGTGCGATCCCGGCGAGGACTGGAACGTCCCGACGTTGCCCCAGCGAAAGTTCATGCGGTTGTAGCCGATGTGGCTGCCGCCCCAGAAGTACTTCCCGACGACGACGCTGTTGCCGCTTCCGATCGTGATCTCGCCCTCGAGGTGCGTGTGTCGGATGGCCATGATGAATTTGTTCACATCGAGGTCGTCGGTGATGACCTCTTCCTGGCACGGCGCCTGGTCCTGCGGGATCACCTCGTTCGCGATCGGGTGCGTGAGCGAATATGCGAGCTTGCGCGTGCGGTCGGTGGCGTTGTCGTAGCCGAACATGCGGTCGACGATGTCCATGTTCGCGAACAGGTTCGTGATGGCCCGCGCGTGCGGATAGCCCTTCACGTTGTTGAAGAGGATCGGGTAGCTCCCGTCGAAGTGCTTCTGGATGCCCGTGAGCTGGAGGTCGCCGTCGACCTCGACGTCCGTCTCCATGAGCAGCCCCTCGCGTCGCAGCCATTCGACGGTCGCGGGTAGCGACCGCAGCGCATCTTTTGGCGCGGGCTTCACCGCCCGCGGATCCGCGAGGCGCGTTTTGTTCCGCGTGAGCTCAGCCTGCACCGTTGCCATGACACGTCCTCCCGATCAGTTAGGCGCTACTTCTTGTCGAGCCCGCGGTCGACCGCGCTCTGCACGAAGCTGGTGTCGAGCATCTTGCTCACGTCGTAGCTCTTCACCTTGTCGCTCTTCGCACCGAGGATCGACTGCGCGTCGGCGAACATCTCCGGCTTGGGGAACGGCTGCGTTGCCGTGACGAGCTGCGCGTAGAAGTCGTACGTCGCGGCCATCGCGACGTCGTCCGTCGACTTGAAGTACTTCTTCAGCGTGTCGATCCCGAACTGGCGCTC